>CAZLJG010000006.1:0-3809 GCA_964559545.1 uncultured Solibacteraceae bacterium
CCATCGGCGCGTCAAATGACAGGTCGAGCAGCTCGACCTCGTGCACCGGAAACACGCGGAGCGGACCCTCCGGGTTACGGGAGATGTACACCAACTCCGCGTCCCGGGCGATGAGCCGGTCGACCAGCGCTCTCCCGACCGTTCGCGGCGCGCCAGGCACCCGTTCGCCAGGCGGCCGCTCTGTGGTGGCTGGTGTCATGTCCGTGGAATTCCGCCTCGGCACGGTGACCCGAAGGCCAATCATCTCAACGTATCTCGCGCGGCCCCGCAGCACCTGCAGCAGTCCGGGCTCAACCACAAACCGCTCGGCGACAATTATCGGGGGGTGATCGGGCGCATCCACGAGCCGCCGGATGGTCAGGCCTTCCGCGGTGATTCTGATGGTCGGCAGCAGGCGAACTGACAGCGAATCCATCGTCACTTCGGCCTTCAATTCGGCCGAAAGGGCGTCAGTCACCCGGCGGAGCACCGACCGGTCACGCAACAAGCTCGCGACCACTACCGCAGTGACCACGACTACGGCGGCCAGGCCAAACAGGCTCCGGCGCAAAATTATGTGCACCCGCCATTATGGGCTTGACTCTTTGTGAAACATTTCACACAATTACGTCCAGTCGTTCCCGGCCCACGCTACTTGTTAGTGACCCGCACGGCTTCCTTTCCCCGGAAGCTGTTTGTCAACGTAAGAACGATGTCTCGCCTTATATCTCTCTTCCTCATAACGCTCTTCCTTAATACCTGGGCCGGGAACGAGCGTTTTCTTCTTGCGACCACCCACCCCCAATCCCGTTCCGCAGAAGAACGCGGGACCCAGATCGCCCGCCAAGTGCAGGATCGCGACACCGGTCGTGACAGCCGCTCCGCCATGCGCATGCGGTTGTTTGATCGACAAGGCCGCGCGCGTGAGCGCGCGCTGGCCACACTCGGGATGAAGGGCGGCGCGGGTCGTGCCGTGCCTGGCGATCGCTCGCTCACACGGTTCACGTACCCGAACGACATCAATGGCACCGGCTTCCTCGTCTGGGAAAACCCCGCCGCCGACGATGAGCGGTTTTTGTATTTGCCGTCGCTGGGTCGTGTGCGTCGCATCGCCGGCAGCGAAACCCAGGACAGCTTCATGGGCAGCGACTTCACCTACGAGGACATTGGTGGGCGCGAGTTCGATGACTACACCTACCGGTTGCTGGATGACACGAGTCGCTGGACCGCTCCCGATGGCACCGTCCATCCGGCGTTCCGCCTTGAGTCACGGAATCGGGATCCGAAAGCGAAGTTTCCACGGGTGGTCTCGCTCGTCAGGCAGGACAGCTTCGTGGTCGTCCATGGCGAGATCCATAATCGGCGCGATGAACTGCAGAAGGTTTTCGACGTGAAGAAACTCGAGCGCGTCAACGGTATCTGGACCGTGCTTGAGATGGTCATGGTGGACACGCTTCAGAAAACCCGCACGGAACTCGTGGTCGAGAAAGTCGAGTACAACGTCGGCCTGACCGCCGCGGACTTCAGCCGTCGGGCGCTGGAGCAAGGCGGCCGGTGAGCCTCCGCGTCGCGCGATTTATCTACCGCTGGCGCCGGTGGTTGTCAGGGTTTGTCGTCATCGGGGCGATCCTGCTGTCGCCCCGCGCCCAAATCCAGAACATCGACAACGACCTGACGGCCTGGTTCTCCCGGGAGGACCCGGTCTACCAGGACTACGAACGTTTTCAAACGGAGTTTGGTGGCACCCGCACTTTGATTCTCGCGATCGAGGCGCCGTCGCGTGAGCGCCTCTTCAGTGCGGAGTCGTTTGCGTTTCTCTCGAGACTGAGCGAAGACATCGAACGCGTGGACGCCGTGCAGCGCGTGAGCAGCCTGGCCACGGCGACGATTGTTGACGCGTTGCCCGCGACCGCCGATGAAGACGGTGGTCTCAGTGTCCGTCGGCTTCTTGACGACCTCGACACGTCCACGCCTGATGCCATCGGAGCCAGGGCCATCGCCGATGAGCTGTTCCGCGGCGATTTGGTGTCGGAAGACGGCACGGTCACTGCGGTCGTCGTCTTTTTTGACGAGTCACGGATTGATGACGTCCGCGCAGACGTGCTCGCGCGGATTCGGGCACTGGTGACGGCCGGCCTGCCCGATGGATTTACGGCGCACTACAACGGCAGCCTTGAAATCACCGAGTGGTACAACCGCGTCACCCTCGACAACCAGCTGAAGTTCACGCCGCCGATTTTTGTCCTGACGCTCGGGGCGTTGTTCCTCATGTTCCGGTCGTGGCGCAAGACGTGGCTGACGTTTGGCGCCATTCTCGTCAGCCTGTTCTGGACGCTCGGCCTGTACGACCTGTTCGGGATGAGTTTCAACGTCCTGAGCAGCATGATCGTGCCTCTGGTCGTGGTGTTGGCGGTCGCTGATGACGTGCACATCCTGCAGCACTACGGTCACCACCGGCGGACGCAGTCACACGAAGACTCGTTCATCGCGACGGTGAGCCATCTGATGGCGCCCATCTTCGGGGCAAGCCTGACCACCGCCCTCGGCATGTTGTCGCTCGCGACCAGCCAGGTGGTGGCGGTGCGCGAGTTCGGCATGGGCGCTGCGATCGGTGTGATGGTGGACTTTGCCATCTCGATCGTGCTGGTGCCGACGATGCTGGCATGGGTGAAGCCGGAGCCGGAGGAGATTCCCCAGGAGACCTGGTTCATCGGACCGCTGCGCCGCGTGGCGATGTTTTCCACCCGTCATGCGAAGCTGGTGCTCGCCGTCGGCGCTGTCGTGGTGGTTGTCTCCCTGGCCGGTGCGGCGCGACTGAAGGTCGACACCAACCACATCAACTTCTTCAGCGAGCGGCACGAGCTCTACACATCCGCACAGCTGATCGACACCAAACTTTCCGGGATCTACACGTTTCAGGTGTTTCTGGAAGGTGAGCCCGACGCCCTACAACGTCCGGATGTGCTGGCCCGGATGGATCAACTCGCGACGGAGTTGAAGGCGCTGCCGTACGTGAAGAAGGTGACGTCGCTGGCGGACTACGTCAAACGTGTGCACCGCGAACTGAACGACGGCCGGCCTGAGGCATACGCCATACCGGCGACGTCCCAGGAAGTGGCTCAGGAGCTTCTGGTGTTCGGGCTGGGTGACGAAGGCCGGGCCGAACTCGATCGTGTGGTGGCGTCGGATTATTCGCGGGCCCAAATCACCATCAAGCTCGCGTCGATGAGTTCCGATCTCGTGTTTGTGCAAGTCACCGAGGCCGACCGCCTGGCGCAAGCGATCTTTGCGGGCTCCGGGGTCACGCCGACGGTGACCGGCTCCGGGCGCCTGTTCAGTACGCTCGACCATTACCTCGTTCGATCGCAGATTTCGAGCTTTGCCATGGCGTTTCTGACGGTGTTCACCGTCATCTTCATCGTGTTCCGGTCGTGGCGGTTCGGGCTGCTGTCCATTCCACCGAATCTGTTCCCGGTACTGACCGTGTTTGGCGTCATGGGGTGGCTCGACATCTCGCTGAATGTGGCCACCGTCATGGTCGCCAGCGTGGCGCTGGGTGTCGTGGATGACGATACGATTCACTTCATCAGCCGCTATCGCAAGGAAACCCATCGGGGGGCCACCACCGACGAGGCCATCGAAACCGCCACGATTCATGAAGGTCGCGCGGCGCTGACCACAGCCATCGTCAACTGCAGCGCGTTTGGTGTGCTGATGTTGTCCGAGTATCGGCCGAGTGCCTGGTTCGGTGGACTGCTGGCGCTCACGATGGTGGTCGCATTCCTGGCGGAGGTATTTGCGTTGCCCGCGACGATCAAGACCTTCCCGAA
>CAZLJG010000006.1:3909-6902 GCA_964559545.1 uncultured Solibacteraceae bacterium
TCCCCACGCTCGCCCACGCCCAGAAGGTCGACGTGGGCGGCGAAGTCAGTGTGCTCGGCATGACAATGCCGAACCAGCCAGAGGGGGGAAGAACGCAGGAGCTGCGCAGCCGCGCCCGCCTGGAGGTGACCGCTGATCCCACGTCGTGGTTGCGACTGAAGTTCGACGGTTCGGTGGACGGACTCGTCGCAGATCGTGGCGGGCGCGTGAATGATGCGATCGTGCGCGCGCGTGACGCGTGGGTGGAAGTGCGGGGCTCGAAGGCCGATGTGCGTGCCGGGTACGGCCGCCTGGTCTGGGGGCGGCTCGACGAGATACAGCCGTCTGACGTGTTGAACCCCATCGAGACGTCCCGGTATTTCCTCGAAGGCCGTGCTGAAGCGCGACTCCCCGTGGCGTTTGTGCGCAGTCGTCTGTTTCTCACCGGCGACACATCTCTCGAAGCCATCGTCACCCTCCCCGGCCGGCGGGGACGGTTTGATGAACTTGATGAGGCGTCCTCGTCATTTAACCTGATGCGCGATCTGGTGCTGCCGGCGGGCCTCGTTGAGAACGTCGATCGGCGCGAGCCGAAGGCGGCGTGGAACAACCTGCAGGGCGGCGGCCGCCTCTCCACGACCCTCGGCCGTGTGGATGCGAGTGTGTCGGCGTATCGAGGGTTTGAGTCGTTCGGCACCGTAGCGTTGGAGCCGTCAGTGTTCATCGACCCGACGATTCTCGCGCAGCCCATCACACTTGTTGTGGGCACACTTGTCGAGCGGTATGCACGCTTCACCATGATTGCCGCAGATGCCGAGGCGATCGTGGGGCCGTGGGCGATTCGGGCCGAGACGGCGTACTTTCCGGATCGGGCGGCGATCGATGCCGGGGTCGGCGTCGATCGATCCGCAGGCGACTATCGCGTGTTCACGTCCGTGGTGTGGCATCGCGACTGGACGACGGACGGGCCGTCGGCGGTCAATCACGATCTGAGTCTGATTGGCTCGATCGAGCGCCGGTTTGCGCGCGATCGCTACATGGTGCGCGTGTTCGGCGTCAGCAACCCTGTCGACGACTCAGGGTTTGTGCGCGGCGTTGCCGCCTGGACCGTACGTGACAACGTCGCCCTGGAAGCGTCCGGCGGTGCATTCTTCGGTGACGCGGACGGCACGGACACGTTGTCGCGATTCCGCGACCGTGATTTCGTCTTCGTGCGGCTGCGATGGTTCTTCTGACAAATATTCCGGCCCGCAACCCGGGCACGCTGACCGGACCAGGCAACAACACATGGCTGCTGGACGGCGCATGCCCGACCCTGATTGATGCGGGCGTCGGGCATCCCGATCACCTCGACGACCTCGCACGCCACCTGGCGGGCCGCGCGTTGTCTCAGGTGCTCGTCACGCACGGCCATCCCGACCATGCGTCCGGCGTGCCTGCCGTGCGCGAGCGCTGGCCGGCCGTCGTCGTGCGTGCGTGGCCGACAGGTGACGTGTCGGACAGCACCGCGCTTCGGGATGGCGATCACGTGCAGGCAGGTGATGTCCGGCTCACGGTCGTGCACACCCCGGGTCACGCCGCCGACCACGTCTGTTTCTGGGAGCCGCAGTCGCGAGGGCTCTTTTGTGGCGACATGATGACCGCCACCACGACGATCATGGTGCCGCCGGCAGCTCATGGCGGCAGCCTCCGCGACTATCTGGCATCTCTCGAGCGGCTCTCAGCGCTTGCCCCGGTGGTGGCATGGCCAGGGCACGGGCCAATCATTGACGACCCCGTTGGTCGCATTGGGGAGTATCTGGCGCATCGCGCCGACCGCGAGCGACAGGTGCTCGCCTGCCTCGACCAGGGGGTGACGTCCCTCGACGACATCGTGGCCCGGGTGTATGTCGACACCCCGCGCGCCTTGTGGCCTGCCGCCCGTCTCACGGTTGAAGCCCTGCTCGAGAAGCTTGGACGCAGCGTCAATGGCGGTCTATAGTAAGCAGCCCATGTCGGACCGGCACTACAGCCTTCATCTGAAGTTCGACATTCCCGTCGTCGTGACTGCCGGGACCTTCAACACCGCCAACCCGGTGTTTCGCAACCTCATCACCCGAGCGGAGTCCGATCGTTGCCATCGCCTGTTGGTCGTCATCGATCAGGGCGTGCAGGACACCCATCCCGGTCTCTCGGACGCGATCACAACCTATGCGGCGACCTACAGCGATTCGCTGACACTGGTCTGCCCTCCAGTCGTGGTGCCTGGCGGCGAGGACGTCAAACACGGCCTTGACGAGGCTCTGCGCATCGTCTCCCTCGTGAACGACCACGGCATTGACCGGCAGTCCTTCATCATCGCCATCGGTGGCGGAGCGGTGCTTGACATGGTGTCGTTTGCGGCCGCGATTGCGCACCGCGGCGTGCGTGTCGTCAGGCTGCCCACCACGACGCTGTCGCAGGGCGACTCGGGCATTGCGGTCAAGAACAGCGTGAACCTGTTCGGGAAGAAGAACTTTGTGGGCACGTTTGTGCCGCCGTTTGGCGTCATCAATGACGTCGAATTCCTGGCGACGCTGAGCCCCCGCGATCGACGCAGTGGGCTGTCGGAAGCGGTCAAGGTCGCCGTGCTCCGTGATCCCGCGTTCTTCGAGTGGCTCGAACAACATGCGATCAGCCTGGACGCCGGCGATCCGGAGCTGCTGGCTGAAGCCGTGGATCGATCCGCCGCGCTGCACCTTGGTCACATCTGCGGCAGCGGTGATCCGTTTGAACTTGGCAGCGCCCGCCCCTTGGACTTTGGCCATTGGGCCGCGCACAAACTCGAGTCGCTGACGCACCATGTGATTCGACATGGAGAAGCCGTGGCCGTCGGTATGGCGCTCGACATTTGTTACTCGGTTCGCGCCGGCTTCCTGGCACCCGATGTGGCCGAACGCATTCTCCGGGTGCTGACCAACCTTGGCTTCACGCTGTATGACGAGGCCCTGACCAGCCAGGCCGCGAGCGGCGAATGGAGTCTGCTCGAAGGGCTT
>CAZLJG010000006.1:7002-27117 GCA_964559545.1 uncultured Solibacteraceae bacterium
CGAGGCCCTGACCAGCCAGGCCGCGAGCGGCGAATGGAGTCTGCTCGAAGGGCTTCGTGAATTCCGCGAACACCTTGGTGGCGATCTGCACATCACCTTGCTGCGCGGGATCGGCGCCGGGTTCGAGACCCATGACATGGCCTCTCATCTCGTGATGGCGGCGATCGACGACTTGGCCGTCCGTGACGGACGCGTGCCGGTGGCTGCCGCTGTTCGCTCGACCCGTCTGTGAAGATACGCTCGAACCATCTCGGGTATTGCTCCAACATTCACGCGGGTGAGGAATGGTCCTCTGTCCGCAGCACACTCGGAGACGTGTTGCCCGCGCTGCGTCGGCAGTTGGCGTGGGAGGGGCCGCTCGGTGTCGGACTGCGCTTGTCCGCTGCTGCCGCGACGACGTTGGAAGATGTGGCTGTGCTGGATGAGTTCAGGGCTTTCCTGCGCGACACCGATAGCTACGTCTTCACGATCAACGGGTTTCCCTACGGCGCCTTTCACGGAACGCGCGTCAAGGAACGTGTGTATCAGCCCGACTGGCGGGATCCGCGGCGGGTCGCGTACTCGAACACACTGGCGACGCTGCTGACCGAGTTGACGGACCCGGCAGTGATTCCCTCGCCCTCAGTGAGCACCGTGCCTGGCGGGTTTCGCGCCGACATCAGAAGCGATGGCGACCGGGCGGGAGTCGCCGATGGCCTTGTGCGGCACCTCGCACACCTTGTGGCGTTGCGCCGCCGGACCGGCCGCACGGTGACACTGGCGATTGAGCCGGAGCCGGCCTGTTACATGGAGACCACCGGCGAGGTGCTGGCCGTGCTGGTGGACCTCGTGCAGGACCAAACGCGCCTGGAGCGCATCGGTCGGGAGTTGGGTGAGTCTCTGTCGGTTGCAGACGTCCAGCGCCATCTGGGCGTCTGCCTCGATGCCTGTCATCTGGCCGTGGCGTTCGAAGAGCCTGTCGATGCGATAACGCGTATACACGCTGCGGGCTTCCGCATCTTCAAGGTGCAGGTGAGTTCGGCCCTGCATATCGCCGGCGGATCCGTGGACGCTGTCCGCGCGGCCCTGGGCCGATTCGCTGACGACACGTACCTGCATCAGGTCGTCGAACGCCTTGGCTCGCAGTTTGAGCGATACGTCGACCTTCCCGATGCGCTCCAGGCCGCGCAGGACGGACGTGCCGGCCGTGGCGACTGGCGTGTGCACTTCCACGTGCCGATCTTCCTGGAGTCGTTGGGTACGTTCGCCACGACCCAGCGGGACCTGCGAGCCACGATGGAGGCCGTCTGTGGGGCATCGGCCTGCGACCAGTTCGAGGTCGAGACCTACACGTGGGATGTGCTCCCCGCTGAATGGCGGACGACCGACGTCGTCACAAGCATCGCGCGTGAGCTGTCGTGGGCGCGGGCCGTGCTGGAAGGGGTCGCATGAGGGCGTGGCTGGTGCTCGGTCGGCTGTCGAATCTGCCGACCATCTGGACCAACGTGCTGGCCGGCGCAGTGGCGGCCGGGGGCGTGCTGGACGTGCGCGTGGCGTGGGCCGTCCTGACGGCGTCGTTGCTCTACACAGGCGGCATGGTCCTCAATGATCTGTGGGACATGGACCACGATCGTGTGCATCGGGCAACTCGGCCCCTCGTATCAGGGCAGGTCCCGCCGAAGGCCGCCGCATGGGTGATGTTCGGATTGGTCGCTGCCGGGATGGAACTCGCGAGGTGGGTGGACGCCGCCGCGTTACCGTGGGTCATTGGTCTCGTCGCGGCGATTCTGTATTACGACATTCGACACAAGCGAGACCCTCTCGCACCCGTCGTCATGGGCCTGTGCCGTGGGTTGGTGTACACGGTCGCTGCTGCGATGGCGACCGGTGCCGTGCCGCAGGGGGTGCTGATCGCCGGCGCCGTGATGGCCGCGTATGTCGCGGCATTCACGTACGCCGCCCGGTACATTCCCGCATTCCGACCCTGGGTGTCGTGGGCGATTGCCGGGATCAGCGCGATTGATGCAGCGGTCCTGGTGATCGCCGGCGCGCCTGAGCTTGCCGCGCTTGCGATGGCGGCTGTGCCGCTCACGCGCGTGTTTCAGCGGGTGATCCCTGGGGATTAATCTAATCGAACACGTGACTCAGCAGCACATCCCGCACTGCAGTTGCCTGAAGTGCGTCCGGCCACTCACGCCGTTCCGAGCTGAACAGCACCGGTGCCTCAGCACGTGATGCAGCCTGCAGGCCGTGGGACCCACGCACGAGTGATGCGTCAAGCGGGATGACCTTCATCAACGTGCGGAAGCCGAGTTTCTTCTTCGCCACGGTCCACGCGATTGTGGCCTTGGGCGCACGAAGTGCCGGGTCGATGAACAACTCGGCCGGGTCGTAGCCAGGCTTGCGATGGATATCGACCGTCCGCGCAAAGTCGGGTGCAAGGCGGTCATCGAGCCAGTAGTAATACGTGAACCAGCGATCCGGCGCGGACAGCGCGAGCAGATCACCAGACCGCGGATGCGCGAGGCCCGCAGCCGCAATGTCGTCGGCGCCGAGCACATAGCCGACGCCCGGTGTCTGCTCCAGCAGGCGCCTCACGGCATCGATGCGATCGTGGCGCCGCACATACACGTGCGCCACCTGATGATCGGCGACGGCAAACGCATCGCTGGCGCCGGCATCGAGCATCTCAAGGCCCAATTCTCGACGGACGGCAAGATGGCCAGCCTCGCGCAGTACACGGTTGATGTGCACCGGTCCGCTGACGTCCGTGAGTCCGTACTCGGACAGCACCACAATCCGGTACCCGCGCGATCTGAGGTCGGTGATCAGGCGGCCGCAGACGGCATCGATGGCCCGCACGTCCGCGCGTATCGCCGGATTGGATGTGCCCAGGCGCTGCAGGTTGTAATCGAGATGAGGCAGGTAGGCGAGCAGCAACGTTGGTGAATGCCACTGCGCGACCAGTGATGTTGCGTCCGCGATCCACTGACTCGACTTGATGTCGGCTGCCGGTCCCCAGAAACTGAAAAACGGGAATGGTCCGAGTTCAGAGGTGAGCCGCTCGCACAGGTTCGACGGCGCACTGTAGATGTCCGGGATCTTCCGGCCATCGGCGGGATACACAGGGCGCGGCGTGACCGACCAGTCCGCGCTGCTGTACATGTTGAACCACCAGAACATTTTCGCGACCGTGAAGTTCGGGTCGTGCCGCCTGGCGATGTCCCAGATTTTGTCACCCGCGACGAGTTGGTTCGCCTGTTTCCAGAAGAGCACCTGGGCGCTCTCCCGGTCGTACCACCCGTTGCCGACGATGCCGTGCGCGGATGGGGGAGTGCCGGTCAAAAACGTGGATTGTGTTGTGCACGTGACCGCCGGGGCACCGACAGTGAGACTGGTGCCACTCCCTTCGCGAAGCAATGCCGAGAGGTGCGGTGTGTCGTCCCCCATCAGCGACGGCGTGAGGCCGACGACGTTGAGGACGGCCGTCGGGTGCATTATCGCGGTTCGCCGCGCAGGACGCTGTTGGTCTCGAATTTTTCGGTGCGCGCAACGTCAGGGCGCTGCTCGACGGTATCGAGATTCAGCCGGCCGCTCTGCGCAAAAAAGGCGATCGGGTGATCCCACACGATCTTCTGAATCACATCGTCCGCAATACCCTGCGCCTGCATGACGGCGATGGTCTTCGGGACCTTGAGGGGATCGCTGATGCCCCAGTCGGCGGCGGAGTTGATGAGGATGCGATCGGGGCCGTATTTGCCGACGAGCGCGGCCATGCGATCTTCGTCCATCTTGGTTTTTGGATAGATCGTGTGGCCGGCCCAGCACTTCGTGCTGAGCACGAGCGGGAGCGTTTCCTCGTTGTTGTGGTCGATGAGGACGCGCTCCTCGGGGAATCCCATGCGGGCGACCAGTTCGAGCGACCGTGCGGTACCGCGCTTTTTGTCGCGGTGCGGCGTGTGCACGAGGATCGGCAGATCGAATTCCTTCGCGAGTTCGATGTGCCTGGCGAAGATGGACTCTTCCTCATCGGTCTGATCGTCGAATCCGATCTCGCCGATGGCGACCACGCCTTCCTTGTCGAGGAATCGCGGCAGCAGGTCCATCACTTCGTTGGCGAGCGCCGGCCGATTGGCTTCCTTGGGGTTGAGGCCCATCGTGCAGAAGTGACGGATGCCGAACTGTGACGCGCGGAACCGCTCCCAGCCGAGGAGGCTGTTGAAGTAGTCGATGAAGCTGCCGACTTGGGTGCGCGGCTGGCCGAGCCAGAAGGCGGGCTCGACGATCGCCAGGATGCCCGCATTGGCCATCGCTTCGTAGTCGTCCGTGGTGCGGGACGTCATGTGCACGTGCGGGTCGAAGATTTTCATAGGGCGAGTCCGATATCAGCGGGCACGGTACGACCGGCGGCGCGTCGCTCGTCGGCATAGTCGCCGGCCATTCTGGCCAGCTCGGGGTTGCGGCGACCTGCGAGGCCATGGACGCGCGCGAGGGGCACGCCATTAAACAGGGCCTTCAGGATCATCTGGTTGAAGTTGCGTTCGGGCAGGAACTCCGCCGGGAACGGGTTGCCGATGGCCACGGCCTCAAACACCGGCAGGATGTTGGTGCGGCACGCGTCGATCACAAGCGCGGTGTACTGCGCCGGCGACGGCAGAAGCGACACGCCCCGCAGCCAGCTGCGCTGTTCGGCGGCATCGCCGCCGTCGTAGCAGGCGATGGCGGCCTCCGCGCACGCCGCTTCGCCCAGCGCTGTGGCGCGAGTCAACAACAGGTCGAGACGCAGCAGATCCGCGTGTGACCACAGCGTGAAGTCCACGTTCGGCGCATCGGTCGCGAGAGCCGCGCGATCCGCGTCGGACAGATCAAACGGCTGGCGACCCAACCTCGCACAGGCCGTGTAGGCCGCGGTCACATCGGGCACGCTGCCGGAGGCCGCAGCCGGGGCCGGATGGACGCGCGCGAGAATGGCGCGAAGCGTTATTGATGTTGCGAGCCAGGAAGCGGGCATGCAGGAGCCAGGGCGATGTGTAGTCTACCGCATCGTGGGCCTGCCCTGAGCCCGTGGGCCTGCCCTGAGCTTGTCGAAGGGATAGAATTCGCCGATGGTGCCCCAGACGATTGAACGCGTGGTTGATCTCACAGATCCCGAGGCCAATGTGGTCCTCAACATGTCTGTGGAGGACGCACGACGGTGTGTGCTCGCCGGCTGCGAGGCGGTCGCCACCATCGAGGGGTCGTTCGCCTTGCTGGCCCGTGATGGCATCACCGTGCGCATGGCGCGATCCCTTGATCGGCCGCTGCGGTATTTCCTGGCGAAGCGGAAGGAGGGGCCGGCGCTGTTTGTCGCCGATCGCATCGATACCATTCACTCCGCCCTGCAGGCCGAGGGGTTGGCCGACCAATTCCATCCGAGTTACACGCGGATGGTGCCTGCGCATTACGTGGTGGATGTCACGCTGGTCGGCTGCCCGGACCCGGATCCGATCTACACGAGGTTTTTCACTCCCACTCGGCGATCACTTCCGGCGGACCTCGATGCGATCGGACGCCGATACATCGAGGCACTGTCCGGCGCGGTGTCGCGTTGGCTGCGCGCGTTGGACGCCCGGGACCCCGGCGCTCCCGTCGGCGTCTGCTTCTCGGGTGGCATCGACAGCGGCGCGGTGTTCCTGACGATGTACCGGGAAATGCTCCAGCTGGGGATGTCCCCGGCGCGGCTCAAGGCGTTTGTGTTGAACCTTGGCGACGGCGCGGACAGTGGTCAGGCCCGGCAGTTCCTCGATCGACTGGGGCTGTCGCTGTTCCTTGAGGAAATTGCCGCACCTCCTGACGCGCTTTCGGCGGAACAGACGATGCGTGTGATTGAAGACTACAAGCCGCTGGATGTGGAGTGCGCGGCCATGGGGCTGCAGCTGTGCGCAGGGATCAGGGCGCGGTATCCGGAGTGGCGCCATCTCGTGGATGGTGATGGCGGTGACGAAAATCTCAAGGATTATCCGATCGAGGAAAATCCGGAGCTGACCATTCGCAGTGTGGTGGACAACCTGATGCTGTACCACGAAGGCTGGGGCGTGGGCCGGATCAAACACTCCCTGACGTACAGCGGCGGTCTGAGCCGGGCGTACGTGCGCACCTACGCCCCCGCGCGCCACTACGGGTTCGTGTCGTTCAGTCCGTTCACTCATCCGGATGTTGTGGCTGTGGCAGAGGGGATTCCGTTTGACGCGTTGACGGCGTACGACGTCCCGACGCTGTATGCCCTCAAGGGTGAGGTCGTGCAGCGGGGGATCCGCCAGGTGTATGGCATGGAGATGCCTGTGTTCCTGAAGCGGCGCTTCCAGCACGGCGCTCTGCCTGTCGACGCCCTCCGCGCACACGTCACCAGCGATGAAACGGCGCTCCGCCGCCAGTTTCATTCGTTCTACGCGTGATCCTGTGATTCACCGCGTCGCCCACGATCCCTGGTCGCTCCAGGGGGTGCATCGTGATCAGGAACCCGACGAGACGGGTGCGCTGGTGCACACGGCCGCAGTACTTCTGACCGGTCGTCAGTGCCCGTGGTCCTGCGTGATGTGTGACCTGTGGCAACACACGCTTGAACACGACACACCCGTGGGTGCGATCCCCCGCCAGATTGAGTTGGCGATTGCGGCGCTGCGGCAGGATCCAGACGAGTTCCCGGCGTGTCTCAAGCTGTACAACGCCGGGAGTTTTTTTGATCCGCGCGCGGTACCACCCTCCGACTACCCGGCCATTGCCGATCTGGTCGCTCCATTTGAGCGCGTGGTGGTGGAGTCACATCCATCGCTGATTGGCCCAAGGGTCGATCAGTGGCTGTCGGTCTGTGACAGCACCCTTGAGGTCGCGATGGGCCTCGAGACTGCGAATCCGGAGGCCCTGAAACACCTCAACAAGGGCATGACGGTGGACGCTTTCCAGCGGGCGGCAGAACAGTTGGCCGTTCGCGCGATCGGCCTGCGCGTGTTCCTGCTCCTGCATCCGCCGTTTATCCCCGTCGACGAGCAGGACGTGTGGCTGCTGCGGTCACTCGACGTTGCGATCGATAGCGGCGCCACGGCGACCTCATTGATCCCCTTGCGACTTGGGAACGACCTGCTCAACCCAGCCGCCGGAGCCGGAGACGCGGAAGCACCAACACTCGCCACGGTTGAGCGCGCGCTGGCATTGGCGCTTGAGCACGTCCGCTCCCGTCAGTCGCGTCTGCGCGTGTTTGTTGACACATGGGATCTGGAGCGGCTGGAGGCGTGTGACCGGTGTGGCGACGCCACGAGGGCACGCGTACTGTTGATGAACCTCTCGCAGGTGCCGGAGGCACCTGTGCCCTGTGCGCACTGAGTCCGCCGACATCGCCATCGTTGGGTCCGGGTTTGGAGGGTCGCTGCTCGCGATGGCACTGCGCCGGCAGGGCTTGTCGGTGGTGTTACTCGAGCGAGGGCGGCATCCACGGTTTGTCATCGGCGAATCCACCACGCCGCTGGCCAATGTCCTCCTCGAACAGTTTGCGGACCGGTACGATCTGCCGCGCGTCAGGGCCCTGTCGAAGTGGGGGACCTGGCAGGCCGTCCATCCGCAGCTCGGCTGTGGGCTGAAACGGGGTTTCACGTTTGTGTGGGACGACACGGACCTGCTCGTGGCGGCCAGTCCGCGCGACGAGGTGGCCGACACCCACTGGTATCGACCCGACGTGGATTGGTGGCTTGTGCGGGAAGCTCAGCAACTTGGCGTCACCTATTGCGATCACGCGCTGATCAATCACGTTCAAGTCTCTGACGCAGGCGCCTCCCTGACGGGCCCAGGGCTCAAGGTGCACGCGCGGTATCTGGTGGACGCGACAGGGCCGAGGGGGTTTCTGCACCACGCGCTGAACCTGTCTGAAACGTCCCCTCAGTGGTTGCCACCGACGCAGGCGCTGTACGCGCACTTCACCGGTGTGGATCGGTGGGAGGCCGTGGATCATGCAGGCTCGGGCTCTCCTTTTCCCCCGGACGATGCGGCGTTGCACCAGGTGTTTCCTGGTGGCTGGATGTGGGTGCTTCGGTTCAACAACGGCATCACGAGCGCTGGTGTGGCGGTCACCGGTGAGCTCGCGGACGAACTGCGCCTGTCCGAGGGTGCGGCCGCGTGGCCGCGACTGCTGGCGAAGGTCCCACGGTTGGCGCGACAGTTTGCCGGGGCCACGCCTGTAACTCCGTTCGTGTACACGCCGCAGGTGGCCTTTCGCACGCCCGACGTCTTCGGCCCCGGTTGGGTCCGGCTGTCATCGGCGGTTGGTGTGATTGATCCACTCCTCTCGACCGGGATCCCACTGACGCTTCTGGGGGTCGAGCGGCTGTCGGCGCTGTTGGGTCGTGGACTCGATCAGTCGGAGTTGGCTTCCGGCCTTGTCACGTACGCGGCGCAGACCCAGGACGAACTCGACGCGACTGAACGGCTGGTGGCTGGGCTGTACGCGTCCTTTGGCGATCCCGCCACATTCAAACGGCTGGCCCTGATGTACTTCGCCGCGGCCAGTTTTGCGGAGACGGTCCAACGCCTGGGGACACCAGAAAAGGCTGGTGGATTCCTGCTCCGTGGGCGCGCTGACTTTCGCGAGGCCCTCGAGCGCGTGACTGATACGGCCCGGCAAGGCATCACGAGTGCCGGGAGGGGCGCGTGGATGGCAGAGGTCTCGCAGGCGATCGCCCCGATTGATGTCGGCGGGTGGCTACGCGCCGATCGCGGACACCGATTTCCTGTGGATCTGAATGACTTGAGGGGTGCCACGGAGCGGTTGGGCACGACCCCGGATGCGCTCGAGGCGATGATTCGTTCTTCGGGACTTGGTGCGACAGGAGTATCCTCTTGAGCGGTATGTCTGCTCCCAACCCCGGCCTGCTCATGCAGGTCGCGACCGCGCACCGCGCGTCCGTCGCATTGTTTACTGCTGCTGAACTCGATGTCTTCTCCGTGATCGCCGGAGGCGCGCGCACCGCGGACGAAGTCGCCCGCGCCATTGGCGTGACACATGTCGAGTCGCTGCGCCTTGTCCTCGAGATGTGTGTCACGTCGGGCCTTCTGCAGCGGGCCGAGGGCGTCGACGGCGGGTTCGAAAACAGCCCGACGACCGACTTCTTCCTCGTGCGCGGCCGGCAATCCTACATCGGTGCCGGCCTGCAGTACGCGGCCGACCTGTACCCGGCTTGGGGTCGCCTCACCGACCTCGTGCGCACGGGAAAGCCACCGCTGCCGCCGGACACGATCCTCGGCGACGACAAGGAGAAGACGCGGCACTTTGTGCTCGCGATGCAGCAACGCGCGCAGGGCATCGGCCAGGTGCTCTCCGCGATGATCGACCTGTCCGGTTGCCGACGACTGCTCGATGTCGGTGGTGGCCCCGGCACCTATTCCATGCGGCTGATCGACAAGACGCCCGGCATGACGTCCACCGTGTTGGACCTTCCCGGTGTGCTGGAAGTCACGCGCGATCTCGTGGCGGAGGCCGGCTACGCCGATCGCGTCACACTCCTGCCGGGCGACTACATGACGACCGATTTCGGCAGCGGCTACGACGCCGTCCTTCTCTCCGGGATGATGCATCGCGAGACCGCGGAAGGGTGCCAGCACCTTTTGCGGAAAGCGGCGGCTGCGCTTAATCCCGGCGGACGGATTCTCGTCAGCGACGTGTTTTACGACGATGACCGCAAGGTGACGCCGCCGTTCGCGATGGAGTTTGCGCTCCACATGATGTTGACCAGCGATCACGGGTCAGCCCACGCGCGGACGGAAATGGCGCGATGGATGACCGGCGTCGGCGCGGCGTCCGTGGATGTGCGGCCGTTGCCTCCACCGAATCCCCATACTCTTCTCGTCGGACTGATGCCGTGACACCCGACCGCCCTCCCGTGTGGCTCATGGCCGCCACCGGCGCGCTCGCGTTGGCGCTGCTGCTCATGGCCGTGACGGAAACGTCGCTCGTCGGCCACTACCTGATCGATCAGGGCGAGTACTTGAGTGTCCTCGGGCTCATCTTCATTGCGGGGGCGGGCGTGGTGCTCCACCGCAGTCGCCGCCTCCATGTCTCCCTGCCGTTTGTGTTGCCGTGGTTGTTGTATCCGGTCATCACCCAGGGTGACCAGGTCATCGACAACCTCTCGATTCAGTGGATGCGCTTGCTGACGCACATCCTGCTCGCCTTCATCTTCGGCACCCCTGTCGCCGTCGTCGCCCTGGGACTGCGGCACCTCGCCGCACGGCCCGGGGTGCAGGGGATGTTCCGATCGGCCGCTTTGTCCTGGGTGCCGGGCCTGCGGTTGCTCGCCGAGGGCCGGCCGCGTGAAGGTGTTGCGATGCTTGCGGCTGCGCTTATCGGCATCGAAATGGTTGTCGCGCACGTCGCGCTCGGCCGCTTGATGATGGCGACGTTGCTGGTGATGCTCATCGTGGTGCTGGTCTACGGATCCACACCTGCGGCGACCATCGATTCACAGCAGCGCGCCACCAACCGGGAACGCCGAGCGCTCGTGCTGTTTGTCATCGGCCTCGTGCTCTCGGTGGGGCTGTACGTTGGCTACAAGAACCGGCCCGGTGCGTATCAGGGCAGTCCAAGTTATCTGCTCGATCCTTCTCAACAGGCCGCCGGCTACAACTTCGAGGCAATTCCGGCCGGGACAGGAGACGTCACAGCCCCGTCTGCCGCTGACGCAGCCATCGTTCGCGAGGCGCTGACGACGTATGCCACCGCACTCGATGAACTCCTCGGCGGCTACTACATCGTCGACCGCAATTACACCTGGCATTTCCACAACGAACTGTTCATGCGCAGCTGGCCGGTCGTGCCGAACTACCGTGGCGTGGCTCTCGATCGGATTGTGGCGGCACGGGCGACGGCGGCCCGCGCGGACGCGATGACGGTGTCGCTGCCGCCCGGCAGCCCGCTCGGGGCGCTGCTTGAGGATGTGCGGGCCTACGTGGCGTTTAATTTCCATCGCGCCGACGTGCTTGAGCGGCTGACCGCGGAGTTTGAGCAGACCAGGGCCGGGCTGCAGCATGCCGCCCACATCTATGAGGGCGAAGGCAAGCTCGTGGGGCTCGGACTGGATGAACTCCTGCGCAAACATGCAGAGGTGTTGTCTGCTCCAGCGACCGCAGCGGTGACTGCGCCGTTCCAGGACATCAGCCGTCGCGTCCATGCGTCCTACGCGAACCGCATTGTTGGGTTCTGAGCCACCATAGTGCGACTGCGACTTCACCATCGCCTGGCCCTCCCGTTTGTGGCGATTGCCGTGGCGGCCACCGCGGCGGCCACGACCTACGCCGTGCGTGAAGCACGACGGTGGGTGAGCGATCGGCGCCTGGAAGACGCGGCGGGTACCGCCAGCCTGCTTCGGCGGGCTGAGTACGCGACCAATCCCGCACTGCTCAGAGTGGCAGCCGACCTCACCAATGTTGATGTCGTCACCTTTCGCGACGATGGCTCGCTGGTGGCGTCAACTTTCGCGTCAGAAGTGCCGGCGGAAGTGTTGGAGCGCGTGCTGGCGCCCGAGCGACCTCGCCCGGCGGCGTGTGGAGAGTCGTGTTTTATCGCCTACGCGGACGTGATCGGTGAGCCGGGGATGGTGGTGGCGGTCATTGCCGGGAGAGGCGCTCCCGATCCGCTGACGGAATCGACGATCAACACCATCTGGCTGGCTGGGTTGGTCGGCGTCGTGTTGCTGGTCGGGGCCAGTCAGGTGCTGGCCCGGCTCGTCACGGCGCGCGTGCAGCGCCTGGTGGAATTCACACACAAGGCCACCTCTGACACCACGCTTCGCACCGAGGAGGGTCGTGACGAAATCGGGCGGCTCGGTGCCGCGTTCAACGCGATGCTCGATCGGCTTGAAGAAAAACAACAAGCGCTGATGCGGTCCGAGAAACTTGCGGTCGCGGGCATGATGGCAGCGCGGGTGGCGCACGACGTCAGAAATCCGCTGTCGTCCATCAAGATGCAGACGCAACTGCTGCAGTCGCAGGTGCCTGCGGGGTCGGATGAAGCGGCGGTGCTGGCGGCGGTGTTGCGGGATGTGAATCAGTTGGACTCGGTCGTCCGCGATCTGCTCGAAACAGCGAGGCCGGAGGCGCCCACGCTTGAAGACGTGGTGTTGGCGGATCTGGTGCGCGCGTCGGCTGAGCCCTTCCGCGCACAGTTGACGCATCGCCGGATCGAGCTCACGCTGACCGTGGATGGCCAGGCGCCGCCGCTCCGACTCGATCCCAGCCGCATCCGTCGCGCCCTCGTCAACGTGCTCGCGAACGCGGCCGAGGCGACGCGGGCGGGTGGGTCCATTCTTGTGGTGACGCGATCTGACGTGCACGAGCAGACCATCGAGGTCGCCGACGACGGCGTCGGGATCGACCCGGCTGTGGTGGATCGTGTCTTTGACCCGTTTGTCTCCACAAAGCCGGACGGAGTCGGTCTTGGACTGGTGAACGCCAAGGCCATCGTGGAAAGCCACGGTGGGCGCATCACGCTTGAGCCCAGAGCCCCACACGGTACACTGGTGACCATCCGCTTGCCGCAGTCCGGTATTCCGAGGAGTCCGAATGGCTGACATCCTGATCGTGGACGATGAACAGTCGGTGGCCGAGGCATTCACCCGATTCCTCAAGTTTGACGGCCATACGGCGCACGTCGCCAGCAGTGGAGAAGATGCACTCCGGCATCTGGACCAGGCGCGCCCGGATCTGGTGGTGATGGATGTCCGGATGCCCGGGATGGATGGCTTGCAGACGCTCGTCGAAATGCGCCGCCGGTTCCCGGACCTGTATGTGGTGATCATGACCGCGTTCGGGACCAGCCAGACCTCGATCGACGCGATCCGCGCCGGGGCATTCGACTATCTGACGAAACCGCTCGACCTCGATCACCTTCGGTCAGTGATCCAGAAGGCACTTGCCTCGCAGCAGGTGCGCCGCGATCTGGTGCCGGCGGACCCCGTGGTCTCCGATCTGCCGGCGCTCATCGGTGAAGCCCCCGCCATGCTCGAGGTCTACAAGCTGATTGGCCGGCTGGCGTCCAACGACGTTCCAGCGCTGGTGGCCGGAGAGCGTGGCACAGGCAAGGATCTGGCTGTTGCGGCCATCCACCACAACAGCGCCCGCCGCGATCAGCCGATCGTCATGATCGACTGCGTCGTGACCCCGGAAGCTGAGCTTGAGGCACGGTTGTTTGGTGCCGCGGAAGGCACACTGCACCTGAGCGGCGTGGAGCATTTGCCGATGTCGCTCCAACTGCGGTTGGCCCGCAGTTTTGTGAACCGCGGCATGCGGTCCTCTGAACGGCCGATTGGCGCGCGCGTCATTGCGTCCACAGAGGCCGACCTCGGGGCCATGGTTGGTGCGGGCACCTTCAGCGCAGAACTGCACGACTTCCTGTCGGTGATCACGCTGACACTGCCTCCGCTCCGTGAACGTCGACCTGACATTGCGCTGCTCGCGCGCGAATTTGCCCGTCGGTTCAGTGGGGAGCTGGGACGCCCGATCGTCGGGTTTGCCGACGATGCGCTGGCGGCGATGACGGAGTACGCGTGGCCGGGGAATGTGGCCGAGCTCGAGTACGCGGTCAAACGCGCGTGTGTCATCACAAATGGCGATGTCATCACCCGGGCGGATATCGGCGACAGTCTCACCGGGCGGCGTGTGATGCCACGTCCGGATGGCGACACGTCGATCGAAGCCGTCTCCAGGGCCGCGTTGCAGGACCGCCTGGCGCAGTCGTCACGCGGCGGCTCGCCCTACCACGACATCGTCACCATGGTGGAGGAGGCGCTGGTGCGGGAAGCGCTGCAGATCACCCGCGGGAATCAGGTGAAGGCGTCGGAGTTGTTGGGGCTGAACCGCGCGACGCTTCGTAAGAAGGCCGGATTCAACGAGCCGTCGTCCGGCGCGTGAGCATCCAGCCGGTCGCTGCCACGGCGACGAGGATCAGGACTGCCGGCACCAGGTTGCCGGTGTCGCGCGCGACCGCTCCTGCGTAGGCGTACACCACGACAATCGGCGCGGTGCCGGCGAGCGCGGCCAGCAGAAATGTTGTGCGCCGCATGCCGGCCAGTCCGGCGACGACACTGAGAGTTTCGAGCACGACGGGGAGGGCGCGCGTGACCACCACCGCGACGGCGCCGTGGCGCGCCATGAGGTCGCTCATGTGACGCAGGTCCTGGTCGCCGACCAGGCGGGCGGCCGCTGCACGTCCGTAACGTCTCGCAAGTTCGTAGCCCATCCACTGGCCGCCGAGCGAGCCGGCAAGCGACACGACGGAACCCCACATCACGCCGAGCAGGCTGCCGCTGAGAATCATCACGAGACTCGAGGGGACCGGCAGGAGAATGTCCACGGCCAGCAGCGCGAAGACCACCGCAACCGTGCCGAGACCCGGGTCGTCGGCCCATCGAGTGACGAGCGTGGACAGGTCGAGGCCGAGCAGATTCTCGATGACGAGTTTGCTGAGAATGACACCCGCGGCGATCGCGAGGATCAGACCGGCCGTGCGGGAGAGTCGGGGCACAACGTGTCGGACGATCAGCGAAGCAGCGCTTCGATCGTCGAGAGCACGAACGTGGTGACCAGGACCTTGTTGTCCTGCCACTCGTCACGCACGGGGTTCACCCAGAACCCTTCCGCGTGCTGGAGGGAGATCAGCTTGCGCGCGAGTTCCTCGCGCCAGGCGTGTGTCTGGCCCTTGGCGTCCGTGATGGTCGGATCACCGATCGCTGCGAGTGCCTTGGCCATGACCATGTAGTAGTAGTAGACCGTCTTCTGGCCGAGGCCGGGGTTTTCGTCCACCGTGTAGTGCTCGTGGAGCCACTTCACCGCGGCGTCGAGGCGCGGATCGCCCTTGCGCAGATTGGCGTACGTGAAGCTCAACACGCCGGCGTAGGTGGCGCTGCCGTAGGACGTGGTCTTGTTGTCGTCGGTTTTTGACAGACCTGGCTGGTAGACCATGCCGCCGTCGTTGGCCGCCCACGCCTGGTCGTTGGAGGCGTCACGATTCTGGAGCCGCTCCAGGAACTTGAGCGCCTTCTCCCAGGCGGGGTCATTCGGCGAGAGGTCGGTTTCCTTGAGGGCGCGCAGGCCGTATTCGAGATTGATGATGTCGCCGCGTGCGGCATCCTTCGAGGGCGCGGGACGATAGCCGACGCTGCCATAAAAGGGATCGTTGGGGGTGAGCCCTTCGGTCTCGTCAATCATGTGCGTGATGAGGTACTCGCGCCCCTTCTGCACCAGCGGGACGTCCTTCTGCCGGCCGCCCGCCTGCAGCGCCATCACGGCGATGGCTGTGACGTAGGTTTCGAGATCCTGGTCATGAATGCCGCCGTCAGGCTTCGCAAACGTGGCCAGCTTGTCGAGCGCCTTGCCGACCGTCTTGAGTTCCTGTTCGCGTGTGCTGCCGGGCAGCTTCAGGAGCGCCGCAGCCGTCAGACCCGTGATGCCGGGATGAAATTCCCAGCTGCCGTCAGCCTTCTGATTGGCCCGGAGGAACTCGGCGCCTTTGGCGGCGGCCTTCAACAGCTCAGCGCGGGTGCCGGGCGTGAGTCCGGTCGGCGACGATTGTGCGCCGAGCGTGTTGGGCGCAAGGAACGTGAGGGCCAGCAGCGCGGCCGCGAGTCGAAAGGTTGTACGCATGGGGTATCCAGTCAGCGGGTCGTCGGACGGTCGAGCGCTTTCACAATCAGCGTGACGCGCGTCAGGGGACCAAATCCGAGATTCGGGTTCAGCACAATTTCGCCATACGCGTTGGCGACTTTCCGGGGATTTTCGATCAGTGGCGCGGGGCTGCTGACCATGCCGATAAGCACGCCATCCGCCTCGGCGAGAAACTGGCCCTGCGTAAACGTTGAGCCCGTGTACACCCAGGGGCCCACAGCCACGGTGGTCTTCAGAACTTCGTTCCACATCAGCGCCTCAACCGGCATGCGCTTGGTGCCGCCGGGGCCCTCGGCTTCAAAGGAAAGTTCGACGGGATCTCCGGCTGCGGGGACGGGATCAAAATGCTGGGTCGGTACGCGCGCGCGGCCGGGGTCAAGCCCCAACAGGAGCAGCGCCGCGTTAAACGTTGCCGCTGTCGCGTCAACGGTGATGGCGCTCTCGTAGGACTTCATCCCCGACGGGGTGTTGGCGATGAATTCCAGGACGGTGACCTGATTCAGGCGGCCGGGCGCCCGAAGTTCGCGAAGTTTGGTGTCGACCCGGATGGTGCCGACCTGGACGAGGTTTGGGCCGATTCGCTTGATCTCGGCTGGAGCCGGCCCTCGGGGTGACAGCTGCACTCCGGACAAGGACGCCCCAAGCACCATCGACCCTGCCAATACCAGCACCCCACGGACCATCGTGAAGGGAGTCTAACGCAATCGAGACTCCTCAAAGGGACTGATTGTGTGCGTAAATTTTAAGCAAAAATGCCTATTTCATGCTCAAAGTGTTTGACGATGGCCACTCGGATGACACATACTGCTCTCCGATTGTCAGTAGTGTCCTATCACTGACAGTATTGTCTACTTAGCGACCATATTTGGAGTTAACGAGAATGAGATTTACCGAGCAATTGAAGTGGCGTCAGGCCCTGGCGGCCGTTGTGATTCTGTCGGGGGCCGGCGTTGCGGCTCAGCAGGCTGCGGTGCCGCAGAGTGATGCCGTGAAGACGTTGCTCGCGGAGCGCGCGTGTGTCGGGTGCAATTTGGCCGGAGCGGTGCTTACCCCCGCGAATCTGGCGGGCGTCAACCTGACGGGTGCGAATCTCTTCGAAGCAAATCTCTATTTCGCCGACCTGGAAAAGGCGAATCTCGGTGGCGCGAACCTCGTGCAGGCAAACTTGAGCAAGGCGCGTCTGAAGGACGCGAACCTGGCCGGTGCGGACCTCACGGGTGCCAACCTCTTTGCCGCGACCGACGTGAATTTCACAGGGACGACGACTACCGCCACCACGACTTGCCCGGACGGCGCTGCCGGTCCCTGCCGCTAGGAATCAATCATCATGAGTCACTCGATTAAATCGATCGCTACACGTGTGGGCACTTCGGGTGCCCTTGTGCTTCTTACCCTGTTTGCCGTGATGTCCGAGCCGGTGCGCACGTCGCCCGGTGGCGCGCCGGTGGCGGCCCCCGTCGTCGCCGCGCCGCAGGCGACAGCCGCGACGTCCATCACGTTCACGATGTTGGCCACCTGTGGCAGCAACACGCAGGACGTGGACGTGCTCGTCGCCGGCAGCGTGGTCGGCACGTTGAATTCCGGCAGCGACTGCACGTGTGAGGCGTCGCTGAAGTCCTTCACGACATCGGACCCAGCGGCGATGGCGCTGCTTGGTGACGGATGTTCAAACGTCGCCGTGTCCGCCCGGGCACGCACGGGCGCGTACATCTCCTGGATTCGCGCCGACATCAATCGGTCGGGTGCCGCGCAGGGCGTCTGCATCATGGATACGAACGGTGGCAATTGCACCGAGCCGAACCTGTGCACCGCCGGCTACACCAACTACGGCAATCCCACGACCTTCAACGCGACGGCGACGGCGCCCGATACTGACGCCGACGGCCAGTCGAACTGTGTTGACCCCGACAGCGACAACGACGGCCGCCTCAACGGCGTCGACAACTGCCCCCTGATTGTGAACCCGACGCAGACCGACACCGACGGCAATGGCCTCGGTGACGCGTGTGATGCCTTCGATCGCGACAACGACGGCGTCTGGAACATCAACGACAACTGCCCGGACGTGGCGAACGCCTCCCAGGCTGATGCGGATGCCGATGACGTCGGCGATGCGTGTGAAGTGGGAATCACCGCCGTGCCGTGGCTGGGTTCCGAAGTGCTGCCGCACCAGGTCACCTCGGGTGGCTCGATTGTGCTGCAGGCGGTCGCCGCGTCACCGAGCGGCGATCCGATTGCGTTGACGAGTGCTTCGTGGGATCCGGGCGACGGGAGTCCGGTGACGACGGTGCCCCACACCAACTCACTGGTGATCGAAAAGACGCACACCTACACGGGCGTGGTCGGCCAGCCGTTCACGGCCACCGTGCGCGCGACGGCCGCGGATGGCACGATCTACACCGACACCTTCAACGTGGTGATCGCGGCGAACAACCGCGAGACGCGCGTGAACATGGCGATCGACAAGGGCCTCTGGAACCTCCACAAGGAGATGAACCGGACCACGTCCGACGGTCTGCCCTCGGCGTTCTGGACGCAGAACCAGACGACCTACAACATGACGGCCACCGCCAATGCGGTGCAGGCCTTTGCCATCAACAACCACCGCGAGTCGGGCGACCCGTCACGCGACCCGTATGTGCGCAACGTCGCGCGCGGCATGCGGTACATCCTCAGCCAGCAGCATGGTGCGCTCCGTCAGCTGAATGTGCCCCTGCAGAATGGCAACAATCCGGATGCCAACGGCAACGGCTACGGCCTTTGGATTGACGCCGGCGGCCACGCGTCCTACCTCGGCGGCAGCTTCATCGACGCCATCGTCGCGAGCGGCACGCCCAACAAGACGGCGGAAACCGGTCAGGCTACCTACGTGCGCGGCCGCCGCTACATCGACATCGTGCAGGACATGCTCGACGGGTATTCCTGGGGCATGGCGGACAACACCGGCGGCTGGTACTACAGCTACCAGGACATCAACGGCAGCAACGACACGTCGGCCTCCCACTGGTGGGCGATTGGTGTCCTCGCGGCTGAAGTCTGGGGTCTGGACGCGCCGGAGTGGGTCAAGAACATTCAGCGCACGGTCGGCATTCCGTTGATGCAGAACGCGTCGACGGGCGCCTTCGGGTACACCAACAACCAGAGCTCGATTTGGGATGACGCGACGAACGTCACGTCGGCCGGCATGATTCTGATGAACGCCGACGACATGCCGTCAACCCATGCGCGGTTTACGGCGGCGTCGAACTACATCAACACGCGGTTTGCCAGCTCGACCGGCAACTTCTACACGATGTTCCAGCTGACCAAGGCGATGCGCACGGCGCTCGACAACACCGGCGCCACGGCGCCGATCGAACTGCTCAATGGCACCCGCGACTGGTACGCCGCGTATGCCGATCACCTGGTGTCCAACCAGAACGCCGCCGGTGCATTCACGCAGACGACGGGGTCCGCTCCGATCAACGAGGACATGGCGACGGCGTGGGCGATCATCATCCTGTCGCCCTCACTGTTCGAACTGCCGCCGACGGCAGCGTGTTCGGCGAGCCCCTCGACGCTCGGCACCAACGGCGGCCTCGTGCAGTTCAGCGCGGCGGCGTCATCACACCCGGATCCAAACGCGACGATCGTGTCGTACACCTGGAACTTCGGCGACAACACCGCACCGGCGACAGGCGTCACGACGTCACACACGTATGTGCGTCCGGCGAGCTTCCCGACCACGCACGAAGCGACGGTGACCGTGACCGACTCGAACGGTCTGTCCACGACGTCCACCTGTGCGGTGACCATCGTCAACACGAACGTGCCGCCGAACCCGGTGACTGGTGGACCGTACGACGTGTGCATCGGCTCGCCGGTGATCCTCAATGGCGCGGCCTCGGCCGATGAAGACGGCTCGATCGTGTCCTACGCCTGGAGCTGGGGCGCGGTGATCAACTTCAATGCGCCGAACGCGACGACCGCGACGGTGGACGCCACGGCGGCCTTCACGGCACTCGGCCCGGGTCTCCACAACGTCGGCCTCCGCGTCACGGACAACGATGGCGCGTCCGGGTCCGCGTTTACGACGGTGCGTGTGCGCGCCGCCAATGATGCGACCTGCAACCAGCCGCCGACTGCGGTGAACGATACGGCGTCGACGTTCAGCGGCACGCCGGTGACGGTTGCCGTGCTCACCAACGACACGGATCCAGATGCCGGTCAGACGTTGTCGGTGACGGGCACCAGCGGTGGTCCGGCCAACGGCAGCGTCGTCGTGAACGGCAATGGCACGATCACCTACACGCCGAACCTCGGGTTCGCGGGCAGTGACTCATTCCTCTACGCCATCAGCGACGGTCGCGGCGGCGTGGCGAGCGCAATGGTGACCATCACGGTCACGAAGCGCGCGGCGACGGTGACGGCGGGCAGCGGCACGAAGGTGTATGGCACGGCGGATCCCGTGTTCAC
>CAZLJG010000007.1:0-14628 GCA_964559545.1 uncultured Solibacteraceae bacterium
GCTACCGCAACGCGTCCGGATCCACGTGCCAGCTGCGCAGGATGTCGACTTCGTCGGATGGGCTCAGCGCCTTCTTGAACTTGGCGCCCGACCGGCCCTTCACACGCTTTTCGCAGTCGGCCCAGGTGCTGTGGCGCATGGGCGTGCCGTCCACCACGCTCAGGTAGGAGTGGGCGACTGTCTTCTCCTTGCGCGGTGAGGTCCTCACCGGTGTCGAGGTGTCCTCGGGCACATCGTGGATGTCCACTGAGTACCCCGCCAGCGGACCGCGGTACAGCGCGACCGGCACCTTTCGCGCATGGCTGTCGGCAATCGTGTCCACTCGTTCGTTGCCCGGGGTTCCCACATGCCCGCGCACGTAGTGCCACGTGACATTGCCGGGGCCGCGCGCTGAGACCAGTGCCGAAATGTGTTCCCAGAGATCACGATTTAGTACGTCGTTGCCCTCCGCGGTCTTCCACCCGCGTCGCCGCCACGCCCAGATCCACTCGCGAATACCCTTAATCACGTAGGTGGAATCCGTGTACACGTCCACCGGAGAGTCCTCATCCCGGATGCACTCCAGCGCACCAATCGCGCCACTGAGTTCCATCCGGTTATTCGTGGTGTGGGGCTCGCCGCCCCCAAGTTCCGTGACCTGTCCGTCCGGCGTCACCACAATCGCGCCCCAGCCACCAGGCCCTGGATTTCCTTTGGTGGCCCCGTCGCTGAAGATGATCGTCCGCATGAACAGATTGTAGTCTGGTGCGGAACTTGCACTGCATATCGGGCGACCGGCATGCGCGGACGCCCACCATCCCGTGACGAAATCCTCGAGGCCCTGCATCGACTCGGCCTGCATCTGCCGACGACGGTGCAGGATGTCATCAGGGCGCATCGGTCACTGACAAAAACGAAGCACCCCGACCGGTTTCGGTTGGCCGCGCAGAAGCTCCAGGCCACCGAGGAAATGAAGCTCCTCAACTACGCCCGCGCGTTGCTGATGGACCACCTCGATGAATTCCTGGAGACGTACCAGTGGAAGTGGACGCGCCGCGGCTGTGTGCGCTGCTGCGCCGCCTACGCCGACATTTGGCCCATGGATCCCCGGGATTAGCTCGTCACAGGCGACAGCGTCACGCGCCGAATGATGTTCGCGCAATCGACGCGGGCAGCCGCGATTTCGGCATCGCGCTCGGCAATGGTCATGCGCATCGTCGGCGTGACAACTGAACAGACGACTTGCACCGTCTGCGACCCGATCGACGTGTTGAACGCCCACGCATGGCCGGTGTCGTTCATGTTGAGCTCCAGCCACAGCCAGTTGGCTGTGCCAAACGAGGATTGGCCGACCGCGATGACCTCCACTGGCGTCGCCGCAGACCCAAATTGTTTGCGCATGACGTCCCCGTACCGCGACAACTCGGCCAGCGGCATCGGAAAGGGAATGGACCGCGGGAGTGGTGCAGGTCGATAAATCCCCGCCGACCGCAGCGTCTTCGGGTCAGCCATCATCACGGCGAGAATCGGAGAGCCCGGCAACTGCCACCCTTCCGGATATTCGTATTGGATGCGGACGCCGTTCACGGCGACCTCGGACCGCGACCATCGGCCGGGTTTGTCCGGCGCGGCCTCGAAGCCCGAGGGCAACGTGATGGGGGGCGGGGCGCCGTTCAGCGTGAACATGATCTGGGCAATGACCATCACCCGCACAGGCACGCCATCCTTGAGACCCGGTGAGAACTTCCACTGCTTCAACGACGCGATGGCGGCTGCATCCAGCCCGGTCTCTGCATCGAGCGACGACAGCACGCGCACGGGGCCGACCGTGCCATCAGGCTCGACCACAAACTGCAGGGTCACAAAGCCCTGCAACATCCGGCGCATCGCCGCCTCCGGATACACCGGCTGCACGCGCTTGAGAAGGTTCGGTGTGCTCACGCCATCCTTGAGTTGCAGGACGCCCGGCGGCGGCCACGCCTCCTGCACGGTCGGCGGAGGTGCCTGGGCCAGACCCGCCACGAACAGCAATCCCAGCAGCAGTCGCATTCAGCGCTCCTGTCCCTGAATGCCGGGAAGCCGCAACACGGTCTCACTGGCCTCAGCCTGTGTCTCAGGCGCGGGATCGATCCAGCCCGCGAACTCCAACTGGCCTCCGGACATGCGCAGCAACATGTTGCGCGTCCGCACCTCCGGCACGGTCGCTCCTTCGAAGTAATACCGGAACGCGAAGTCTTCGAGCACGTACGGGCCCTCCGCCAGGTAATACGGGAAGTTGGGAATATACACGCTTGTGGCTCCGCTGCCGAGGACCGGCCGGAACGCCTCGATCGCCTGTCGCGCCGCCGCCGTCGCCAGCCTCCACTGCTGCACCTGATGGCTCACACTCCACGCGCTGACGCCAACGAGCGCCATCGTCACCACCGCGTGCAATCGTGTGGCCCCGGCCGCGAGTCCCACCGCCATCGCGACAAACGCGCCGGGCAGATACAGATACCGACCCTCCGCCGATGACCCGGTGTTGATGTCGAATGGCAGGACGGGACTGAGCGAGACGATCAGCGCAATCACTGCGAACACCGTGAGTCGTGGGGCAGTCTTCACGGCGCCGGCCAGCACAACAATCCCGCTCACAACCGCAATCACCAGGCGCAACACCGACAGCGGCTCGCCCGTAGTTGTGCCCGGAAGCGGGAACGCGCCAAATGCACGAATGAGCGACACGGCGTTGGTCCAGACGTCGCGCTCGAGAAACAACGCAAAGACCGACCCATACGCGCTGCCAAATCCCGGCAGCGCCAACTGCCGCATCACCAGATACACCGCGACCACGGCACCACTCACCACGATGGCCACCATTGGGCCCCGCGCTCGCCATGCGTGGGGACGGGCGACGATGAGCGCGATCGCGCAGATCAGGGGTGTGATGACGCCTGGCTCCTTCGAGAACGCGGCGACAAATGTGGCGAGGGCGGCCATGACGGTCCAGAGGATGCGGGCCCTTGGCGTGGAGGCGTCGGCCACGGCCAGCGTGGCGATCAGGGCCGCGAGCACGCCGGCCGCGCTCATCAGATCAAACCGTCCACTGAACCACAGATAGGATTCGCCGGCCCACGGCGAGATCACCAGCACAGCGGCTGCCACGATGGCCGCTATCGCGGAGCCGCCGAGGCGTCGTGTGAGTGTGAAAAGCAGGGACGCGTTCAGCAGGTGCCACGCCAATGAGACGAGCAGGTATCCGGCAGGCTGGTGCCAGCCGAACCACGAAGACTCCACCTTCGCCGTGACGAACAGCAGGGGGCGATAGAACCCAAAGAGGGCCTCGCGAAGGATCGCGCCCGTCGCGTGGGCACGCGCCTCGCCAATCAGGGCGAAGTCGTCGTACAGGAAGAAGTATTGCGTGGCGTGAATCGCCGCGAAGGCGACCACGCTGACGGCGGCGGCGATCGCCGCGACTACGTCAGGACGTGGGCGGCGTCGGTGCCGAAGTGCAGCTCCGGCGTTCCGCGCTGGCGCAGTTGCGCGGTCTCGCGCTCCGTTTCGCACGACTGGCAGCGTACCGCAAACGGCACCGCCCGGAGGCGGGCCGCGGGAATGGCGTCACCACATTCGGTGCAGTCACCATAACGGCCTGCATCAAGACGCACAAGCGCCTGGGTGATCGCGGCCAGCATCGTGGTTTTCATCTGCAGCAGGGTGAAATCCATGCCGTTCTGGATGTCCTCGTCGGACGTGTCGAGTGAATCGCCCACGTCGCGCGCCCGGGCTGACCGGCTCGCCCTGACCCGTTCGGCGACGTCCTGCTGCAACTCGTGCTGGCGGTCGAGCAGCAACTGTCGCAGGGCACTACGGCGTTCGATACTGGCTTTGGTCATACGCGGGCCTACTCCTTTGTGATGACCTCGCCGAGCTTCTCGACGGCTTCGCCGACCTTGCGAGTGACAGTGCCGACCGCCGCCTGGGTCTTGCCCGCGACCTCGTCAGCCTTGCCTTCTTCCACAAGTTCCTGATTTCCCGTCACTTCGCCCGTGACCTGTTTCGCCACGCCCTTGAGCTCTTCGAGTTTTCCGTCACGTTCGTTCTTGTTCCACATGCTCGCAGTGTAGTGACGGGCCGTTTCCGGCGCTGTGCTGTATTGCATAGCGCACTTTTCATGAACCGGGTGGAATGGCACGTAACTTGAATCAATACCAATTTATGGAGGTAACAATGAAATTTTGTCTACGTGCGATTTCTGCAGCTCTCGTGGCTGTGTCGATTCTTCCTGCGACGGCCGCTGCGCAGTCCATGGATCCGATGACGTTCGGCATCAAGGCCGGCGTCAATTCCTCGACCCTGACCCTCAAGGACAGCAACATCCCGGCCGTCAGCCCGATCTGGGGCGGCATCGGTGGCGTGTTCATCGGCCAGAACATCACGTCGAACATCGGCTGGCAGGCGGAAGGCCTCTTCAGTCAGCGCGGCGCCCAGGAAGACTCGACGCCGTCGATCGGGACCATTCGGACGACGTTTGTGGACATTCCGGTGACGCTGCGCCTGGGCAGCACCACCAGCAGCGACATCCACTTTCACGCCTTCACGGGGCCACAGGTCGGCATCCGGCTCAAGGCGGAACTGACCGACGAACCCCTCGGGACCTCACGTGATCTCAAGGACGAGATCAAGAGTTGGGACCTGGGCTGGACGATCGGCGCCGGCATTGAAATGGGCCGCCTCGGCTTTGATGCGCGCTACACACACGGCCTGACCAACATGGCCACGTTTTCGGAAGACGGCGAGCTCAAGAACAAGACGTTCTCGTTCCTCGTTGGCTACCGCCTGAAGTAACGACTGGACATGCGGCGCGGGCTCTGTGGTCAGGACGACCGCAGGGCCTGCGCCGGTTCGATGCGTGACGCGCGGATGGCCGGAATGACGCCCGCCACGAGCGCCACGGTAATGAGCCCAAGCGCCATCCCGGCAAACACCGTCACGTCGTGCGCCGGCGTTTCAAAGAGCAGTGCGCTCAGGACGCCCGACAACAGGCCGGCCCCAAGGCCGCCAATCGCCACACCCGACACGGCCAACACCAGTGTGTCGCCGAGCACTCGCCGGCGGACCTCGCCGGCACTCGCTCCGAGAGCCATCCGCACACCGATCTCGGTCGTGCGCTGGCTGACGTGGTACGACACCACGCCATAAATACCCAGGCTCGCCAGCACCAGTGCAAACAGCGAAAAGCCGCCAATCAACTGCACCAGGAAGCGGCGTGACGACACCGATCGCTCCACCATCGTGTACATCGATCGCACGTCCGTCAGGATCACGCGGCCATCAACCTCCGACAGCGCAGCCCGCACAGGCGCGGCCAGCGACGATGGAGGAAGCATCGTTCGAAGAATCAGATCCGAACCCACCGATCCCCCGCGCGCCATGTCCAGATACATCTGATTGACCGGCGTCTCGTCCAGGCTCCCCTGACGCACGTCGGCCACGACGCCGACGATGGTCAGTTGCCGCCCCTGCGTGGTGGCGGGCCGTCCGATCGGATCATCATTGGGATACAACGCGCGCGCGAGCGTTTCATTGACGAGGACTGGTTGGCGCTCCATGGGGTCGTCGTGTATGAAGTCGCGACCAGCCTTCACCGTCATCCTCATCGCTGGCACGTAGCCTGGCGACACAACGTACACATACGTCGATGGCCGTTCGCCGGGGCCGTAGGTCTTTCCCGGAACACTGATTGACCAGGTGCGGTTCGTGCCGAGCGGCAACGCGTCCGTGAGGCCGGCCGCCTCAACTCCGGGCAGCGCCGCCACCCGTCGCAGTGATTCGATCACCATTGACCGACGTGCATCAGGCGTCAGGTCCTCCGGCAGATCCATTCGCGCCGCGACAGCGCGTGCCGGATCAAACCCGAGGTCCACATTCAGCAACTGGATGAAGCTGCGGCCAAGCAGGCCCGCGCCCACAATCAGGATGGCCGCCAGCGCGATCTCGGCGACCACCAGCGTGCGGCGAATCCAGGTCTGCGCCGCCGAGTCCACCGACCCGCGGCTCTGTTCGGTGAGCGCCGACTGCGGGGATTGCCCTGAGAGCCGCATCGCCGGTGCAACTGCGCCGAGCACGCCGGTGGCCATCGCAATGAGGGCGGTCACGCCGAGCGCCATCAGATCAACCCGCGCGTAGTGCAGCAGTGGAATGCTGACGGCCTCACTGCGGGTCAGCCAGATGGTCAGCCCATAGGCGAGCGGCACGCCGAGCAGTGCGCCGGCGGTGGACAACATCACGCCTTCGGTGAGTACCTGCTGGAACAGCCTCCCGCGGCTCGCGCCGAGTGCCCCGCGCACCGCAAACTCCCGGCGTCTCGACGAGGCGCGCGCGAGGAGCAGGTTTGTCACGTTCGCGCACACGATCAGCAGCACGAAGCCGACGGCGCCCCACAACACCAGCAGCGAGCGTCGCACCGGGCCGCTGACCCATGTCTTCAGATCAGTCAGCTCCGCTCCGACAGGACCAAACTCCGGACGCGCCTTCTGCAGCTCCGGCAGCATCGTCTGAAACTCTGCCCGCGCCTGTTCAACGGTGACGTCAGGGCGCAGCCGGCCCACGACCGCGAGGGTGTTGCCCCAGGTGCGCATGCCGTTCAGGTCTGCGGGGAAGAACACGTCCACGTCCACGCCCGGAGTGAAGATTGACGGGAAGTCGAACGACGCCGGCATGATGCCGACGACGGTCACGGCACTGTTGTTGATCGTGATCGCCTGGCCCACGATCGACGAGCCACCGTTAAAACGCTGCTGCCAGAAATCGTGGTCGAGCACGACCGCCCGCGGGGTGCGGCCCGGGTATTCGTCCTCCGCGAACACGCGACCGGCGAAGGGCTCCACGCCGAGGAGTTCAAGAAAACCAGGGCCGATGTCCACCGCCGACAGCCTGATCGGGTCACCCTGCCCTGTGAGCGTGCGAGAGAAGAACCCGGAGAAGGCGAAGTACGCGCCGACGTCCTCCAGCGTGGTGGTGTTCCGCTTGAACTCCTCGAACCAGTCCACGCGGTAGGTGACGCCGCTCAGGCCCCGCGTGCCGGTGTTCGCGATCCAGACAAGCTGATCGGCGTCCTTCAGAGGCAACTGCCGCAGGAGGAGGGGATTGACGATGCTGAAGACGGCGGTGTTGGCGCCGATGCCCAGCGCCAGAATGAGGATGGCGAGGCTCGACACCCCGGGGTTCTGACGAATGCCCCGCAGGGCGTACGCCACATCCTGCCGCAGGCGGTCGAGCAGACTCATGGTGTGGCGAGACTGTGGCACGATCCGTGACAAAATTGCCAGTAGTTATGGCGACCCCGTCCAAAGCCCGATTCAACTGGAGTGACCCGTTCCTGCTCGACCAGCAGTTGTCCGACGACGAGCGGATGATTCGCGACACCGCGCGCGCGTATTGCACCGACAAGCTGGCGCCACGCGCGCTGGACATGTTCCGCAATGAGGGCGTGGACACCTCCATCTTTCGCGAGTTCGGCGCACTCGACATGCTCGGCATTGTCATTCCCGAACAATACGGCGGTGCGGGATTGGGGTACGTTGCGTACGGCCTGGTCGCCCGGGAAGTGGAACGCATCGACTCCGGATTTCGCTCGATGATGAGCGTTCAGGGCTCGCTCGTCATGGTGCCCATCAACGAATTTGGCACCGAGGCGCAGAAGCAGAAGTTCCTCCCTAAACTCGCCACGGGCGAGTGGATCGGCTGTTTCGGTCTGACCGAGCCGAACTATGGGTCCGATCCCGGCGGCATGATCACGCGCGCGAAAAAGGTGGACGGTGGATACCAGATCACCGGCACCAAGTCGTGGATCACCAACAGTCCGATCGCCGACGTCTTCGTGGTGTGGGCCAAAGACGATGCGGATGAGATTCGCGGGTTTGTGCTTGAGAAGGGGATGAAGGGGCTCAGCGCGCCGGCCATTCACGGCAAGGTGGGGTTGCGCACGAGCATCACCGGCGAGATCGTGATGGACAACGTGTTCTGCCCTGAGGAGAACGCGTTCCCGGACGTGCGTGGCCTGAAAGGGCCGTTCACGTGTCTCAACAGCGCGCGGTATGGCATTGCGTGGGGCGCGCTTGGCGCCGCTGAGGATTGTTGGCTGCGATCACGCGCGTACGTGATGGAACGCAAGCAGTTCGGGCGGCCGCTGGCGGCCAACCAGCTGATTCAGAAAAAGCTGGCGGACATGCAGACCGAGATCGCGCTGGGTCTGCAAGGCTGTCTGCGCCTGGGCCGCATGAAGGAAGAGGGCACCGCGGCTGTTGAAATCACGTCGCTGCTCAAGCGAAACTCCTGCGGCAAGGCGCTCGACATTGCGCGCATGGCCCGCGACATGATGGGCGGCAACGGGATCACCGACGAGTTCGGTGTCATCCGCCACATGGTGAACCTGGAAGTCGTGAACACCTACGAAGGCACCCACGACATTCACGCGCTCATCCTCGGCCGCGCGCAGACCGGGATTCCGGCGTTCGCGAATTAGCCGCAGCACCCCTCAACCGAGGCTGCACGCAGGACCGTCAGCAGCCGCTCGCGGTCACGTTCCGTTCGGTCGCAGTATTCGAGCACGCTGAAGCCCACCACGTCGGTGTGACGATGCAGTGCCGACAACACGTCGGCGACTTCGGCCAGCGATGGGCCGCCGTCCGCGCGCATCAGCGCGTTGCCGAAGTCGGTCGGGTTGATGACGTCCACATCGAAGTGGATGTAGACGTGCCGGAATCCGCGCGCGGCTATCGCGTCGATCAGTGTCTGCGGATTCACAAACGCTTCGTCGCGCATCCAGGTCACCGGGTGGCTCTCGATGTAGTCGCGCTCCGGTGCATCGAGGTCGCGGGGGCCGACCAGGAATACCTGCTCGGGCCGCAGTGGTGTCGGCAGTTGGGCAGTCAAGGCGGCGGGGCCGTCGCCCAGCAGCGTGCGCAACACCATGCCGTGAAAGTGACCGCTGGGTGACGACGCCGGCGTGTTGAGGTCGGCATGGCCGTCGATCCACACCACTGCCAGGTGGCCGTCGTAGCGGTGATTGATGTGGGCGATGGGCGCGACTTCGGCGCCGCACGTGCCGCCAATCATCTGGAGCCGCGACGGCGTGAGGTCACGCAAGGCTTCGAGGGCGTCCTCGGTGCGCGGCGCGATCGAGCCCAGGCCCAGCACCCGATCCTCGACCTCCAGGGCCTCAGCGTCGGGCACGTCAACCGCAGCCCCAATTTCGTCGCCCCACCACGCTCGCGCCAGCACCCGGGCCCCCTCGGCCACCTCGGACGACAACCCGTACCCCTGCCACTCCGGCAACAGCAATTTGAGCATCCGGCCATTCTCCCATGTCGCGAATTCCATTGCCTCATTGCCACATTGCCCCGTTGCCCCATTAACATGGGCGAGCGTATGAAGGATGTGGTCGTCATTGGCGGCGGAGTCGTGGGCGTGGCCAGCGCCGTGGAGTTGGCCAAACGGGGTGTGCAGGTCACCGTTGTCGAGCGCGATGAGGTTGGACGGGGATGTTCGTATGGCAACGCCGGCTGGCTGACGCCGTCGCAGGCGTTCCCGTTGGCGAACCCCGCCATGTTGCTCAAGTCGTTCAAGTGGATGCTCGATCCCGAGAGCCCGCTCTACATCCAGCCGCGCCTGGACCCCGCGTTCCTTCGCTGGCTCCTGGAATTCCTGCTGGCGTCACGCAAGGCAAAATTCGAACGGGGAGCCACAGCGCTCCTGGAACTCTGCCGCGTGAGCACGGATCTGTGGGAGGACGTCGCCAAGCGGTCCACCGTGGATTTCGGGTTCGAACGTCACGGGCTTCTCGCGGTCTACGAGAAGCAAGACTCCATCGACGCCGCCAAGGGGATGATCGACACGCTGGCCGCGGCCGGGATTCCCGCCGAGCGGTGGACGGCTGACGATGTGCGGGAGAAAGAACCGGCGATTATCGGCAAGACCGTCGGCGGCTACTTCTATCCGGATGACGCGCACTGTGAGCCGTTTCAGGCGGTGCAGGCGCTGAAGGCCGAAGCGGAGTCCCTCGGTGTGACGTTTCATGAACACACCGAAGTGTTCGACATCTCAAACGACGGCGGCCCCCGCCGGCTGAAGACCACTCGTGGGGAGATGAAGGCGGAACACCTGGTGATTGCCACCGGCCCGTGGTCGGAGGCGATGGGCAAGATGCTCGGCTTCCGGCTGCCGGTGATCGGCGCCAAGGGCTACTCGCTGGTGTTGCCGCCGGCCAACCCGCACCCGAAGCGATCGATCTATCTGATCGAGCGCAAGGTTGCGGTGAATCCCCACCGCGACGGCCTGCGTATTGCCGGCACGTTGGAACTGGTGCGAAACGATTTTTCGATCAACACCCGTCGCGTCAACGTGATCGTCCGCGGCGCCCAGGCGATGCTGAACATCGGCGAGGCGCCGGTTGCGCGCGAGATCTGGCGCGGACTGCGACCCTGTACCCCCGACGGCATGCCAGCGATCGGTCGCGCCCGTGGGCGTGGTGACGTGTGGCTCGCCACGGGCCACCAGATGACCGGGCTCAAGACTGCCACGGGCACGGGCCTCCTCCTCGCGCAGTTGATGACCGGCGAGACACCGCGATTTGATCCGGTGCCCTTCAGGGCCGACCGGTATTAATCAAACAGTTCGTGCCAGATGGACTTCTTCCGCTTCCCGTAGCGGTAGTGGTCGTCATCATCGTCGCGGCGGCGCTGGGAGCCGTAGCGGGGATCGTTCTGCGGCATCGGCTGCGGCGGAGCCGATGAGTACGAGGCTTCGCGCTCGAGAATCTTGTCGAGCTCTCCGCGGTCGAGCCACACACCGCGGCATTTCGGACAGAAGTCGATCTCGACGCCCTGGCGCTCGGCCATCGTGAGGGTTTCGTTGCAGACGGGACACTTCATGACGACACTCCTTGGGAAGACTTGGGAGAAAGCAGAGAGGCCACAATGGATGCGGCAAGGAGACCGGCGATGATGCCCAGCGACCAGCTGATCGGGAACTTGCCGCCGAACGCATCGTTGAGCCAGACCATCTTGAGGCCGACAAACACCAGAATCAGCGCGAGGCCGTAGTGCAGCAGGTGGAAGCGCTCCACCGCGCCGGCGAGCATGAAATACATGGCCCGCAGGCCGAGAATGGCGCACACGTTCGACGTGAACACAATGAACGGCTCACTGGTCAATGCAAAGATCGCGGGCACGGAATCCACGGCGAAGATGATGTCGGACAGCTCCAGGAACAGGAGCGCGATGAACAGCGGCGTCGCGTGCCAGACGCCGCCCAGCCGCACAAAAAACGACTGCCCGTGCAGGTCCTGCGTCACCGGCATCCAGCGGCGGAACAGTCGAATCAGGACGTTCTGCGATGGGTCGACCGTCGTGCCTTTGGTGACCATCATCTTGATGCCGGAGGCGATCAACACGACGCCGAAGAACAACACGACCGCGGAGTACTGCATCAGCACGGAGCCGAGGGCGATGAAGATGGCCCGGAAGATCAGCGCGCCGAGGATGCCGTAAAAGAGAATCCGGTGCTGATACTGCGACGGGATGCCGAAATAGCTGAACACCAGGACAAACACAAAGATGTTGTCCACGGCCAGGGATTTTTCGACCAGGTAGCCGGTCAGGAACTCGAGCCCGATCTGCCGGGCGACGTCGGCCGGAAAGTGGGCCAGCGCGTACTGATACAACCCGTAGTTGAACGCCAGCGCCAGGCCGACCCAGACCGTGGACCAGATGACGGATTCACGAATGGACACCGTGTGGGCGGCGCGATGAAAGACGCCGAGGTCAATCGCCAGCACCGCCAGCACACCGGCGGTGAACGCCAGGTACCACATCCAATAGTCAGCAAAGGGGAACAACATGATGATCGTCTCGACATCCGAGACTAGGCAGTTCCCAAGCAATAGACAATTACGAATATTCGTGGAATCGCATAGATTAAACAAATGGATTGGATGAACTATCACCATCTCCTGTATTTCTGGACGGTGGTGCGGGAAGGCAGTGTCGTGAAGGCGGCGGACGTGTTGCGCCTGTCACAGCCCACGGTGAGCAGTCAGGTGCGCGCGCTTGAGGCGAGCCTGGGCGAACCGCTGTTTACGCGGGTGGGGCGGCGGCTGGTGCCGACCGAGACGGGCCATGTGGTGTTCCGGTATGCCGACGAGATCTTCTCGCTCGGGCGGGAGCTGGTGAGCACCGTGCGGGGCGGAGGCGGGAGCCGGCGGGCCCGGTTCGTCGTGGGGGTCACCGACGCTATGAGCAAGGCCATCGCGTATCGGCTGTTGTCCCCCGCACTGCGCCTGCCCGGGCCCCTCCGCATGGTCTGTCGCGAAGACCGGTCGGATCGACTGCTCGCCGCACTCGCGGTCCATGACATCGACCTGGTCCTGGCCGACACGCCGATTCCACCGACGATCCGCGTGCAGGCGTACAGCCACCTGCTCGGGGAATCCGACGTCACGTTTTTTGCGAGTCCCACGCTGGCCACATCGCTGCGCCGCCGGTTCCCAGGCTCGCTCACCGGGGTGCGGGCCTTGTGGCCTGGGGAAGGCACCGGTCTTCGGCGGCAGCTCGACGAGTGGTGCCAACGCGAAGGCGTGAAGCCCACGATCATCGGGGAGTTTGACGACAGCGCCTTGATGACGGCGTTTGGCCAGCACGGGGCCGGCGTCTTTGCTGCGCCGACAGTGCTCGCACGCGAACTCCAGCGCCAGCACGGCGTGCGGGCGATTGCCCGCGTTGAGTCCGTCCGGGAGCGGTTCTACGCCATCTCCCCTGAGCGCCGTATCAAGCACCCTGCCGTGGCCGCCATCGCGACGCAGGCAAGAGACACGGTCTTTGCATCCCGTGAGTCACAATAAGGGGATGGCCACGATGACAGACGACGCCTTTGTCGCCGCGATCGAGTCCTGCACCCTGCCCGAGCGGGAGTTCACACATCGAAACCATGTGCGGCTCGCCTGGCTCTATCTGCGCGCGTACGACGCCGCGGACGCCGATCGCCGCATCATCACCACCATCAGGGCGTACGCGACCAGCGTCGGCGCCGCAAAGAAGTTCAGTGAGCCGCTGACGTTGACCTGGATGCGCCGCGTCGAGACGGCGATGGCCCAGACACCGGCTGAGGATTTCGACGCATTCCTCGCGGCTCAACCGGACCTGTTATCCTCCAAGCCATGATCGGCACGACCGGCCTCCACAACCTCCGGGTGGACTGCATCATCGGCATTCATCCACATGAACGGGAGACGCCGCAAGCGGTCTTTGTGGACCTCGCGGTGGACTACGACTTCGCGTCAGCGGCAGCGTCCGAGGGCATCGCGGACGCCATTGATTACACGGCCATCGCGAGCCGGTTGACGACGTTGTGTGAGACCCGCAGGTTTCAGTTGCTGGAGACGATGGCGGAAGAGGCAGCGGCCTCGGTGTTGTCGTCGGATGCGCGCATCCTTGCCGTGCGTCTTGAGATTCGGAAACCAGCCGCGGTGCCAGCGGCCTCAGCCGCGTTTGTGCGGGTCGCCAGGGTGCGGTCGTGACGAGCGTGGGCCTTCCGGTCGCGGTGGTGACCGGCGGTGCGCGCCGCCTGGGTCGGCATCTGTGCGAGGTGCTCGCCGCGCGCGGCTATCGCATCGTCATCGTGTATCGGTCTTCAGTGAGTGATGCGGACAGCCTGTGTGCCGAGTTGATCGCGAAGGGGCACCAGGCGCGTGCCGTGCGCGCGGATATCAGCGTGCGCGGAGACGTGGAGCGGCTCTTCAGTGATGTTGTGGCGCACGAAGGCCGGGTGGACCTCCTGCTGAACAACGTGGGGAACTACAACCCGCAGGACGTCACGAAACTTGATCCGGACGTGTGGGATGCGACGCTGGCGTCGAACCTGTCGGGCGCGTATTACTGCTGCTACCACGCGCTGCGCCACCTGCCGGATGGCGGACAGATCATCAGCATCGGGATGGCGGGGCTTGAGGGCATCCGGGCGAATCGCCGCGGTGCAGACTACTACGTGAGCAAGACCGGGCTTCTGGTGATCACGCGGGCGTTGGCCGCAGGGTATGCCGACCGGCAGATTCGCGTGAACATGGTGTCGCCGGGCCAGCTCGACAATTCGATCGACCTGCCGCCACCTGATGAGATCGGGCGCGAGGTGCCGATTGGTCGCGCCGGCACGATGCGCGACATCAGCCAGGCCGTGGAATATCTGCTGGATGCTCCGTACGTCACCGGCGTCAATATCGATGTCTCCGGTGGCTACCGCCTCTGATTTCCAAGTCCTGTGGTCCCGCTCCGCGGAGTGGGAGCGGCGTCTTGCGATGGTCCGCGAGGCCACGCGTTTCCTGTACCTGACACTCTTTTATCTCGAATACGACGCCTACGGCCGCGAGATGCTGGCGGCGTTGCTCGCGGCACAGCGGCGCGGCGTGCGCGTGCAGCTGGTTGTCGATCACTTCGGGCAGCGACTCGGTGGCGTGTTGATGACTCGCGAACAGCGGCGTGGTCTCGATGCGGCCATTGCCGAATTGCGCGCGGCTGGAGGCCAAGTCGCCTTCTATCGGCCACCTCGATGGATCCAGCGCCGGCTTGCCGGCGGACATCACGTCAAGATCCAGGTCTCCGAAGCGGGCGAGGCCCT
>CAZLJG010000007.1:14728-17509 GCA_964559545.1 uncultured Solibacteraceae bacterium
CGTAGGGCCACCCTTGAGGGTGGCCTCATCGAACTCGACTACTGGTTCTTCAACCCGAACCTTGCGCAGGGCCTACTTGGCCTGCTGGGGTGGAAGGGGCCAAACGACCTCACCGACCGAATGGTCGAGATGGTGGATGCGGCACAAACGTCGCTTGTGATCACCAGCTTCTACTTCAAGCCAACGCCCGTGCTCTTCGAGGCGGTGCTGCGAGCGGCTCGGCGTGGCGTGCGTGTGGACGTGTTTCATTCGCACCGCGATGCATTGCCGGCCACCGACCTGGCGTGGATTGCCGCGGCGGCGTCCTACGACCAACTGCTGGACGCCGGCGTGCACATTCACGAAAACCGCCACGGCGAACACTCGAAGATCGTCGTGGTGGACGACGCGTGGGTGGCCTATGGCAGCTACAATTTCGAGGACGCGGCGCACGACCGGCTGGCGGAAGCGATGGTGGCGAGTCGCGACCGCGTGGCGGTGGACCCGGCCCTCGCCATCGTGACGGCGCTGCGGTCTGATCCTGACAACGAGACCGTGACGGCAGACTCGGTGCGCGCGTGGCCGGACCAGGTCCGCACACGGGTTCGACGGTACGGACGATTCAAGCGGTGGATGTGAAACCCATGACGGCACTGCGGTTCAAGGAAATCGAGCACAAGTTTGTGGTGCCGGCGTCGTTTGCCCTCGACACGTTCAGGCAGGTGTTGGCCACGATGTCGCCGATCCGGCATGAGGTGCTGCGGGTCCGGGATCGGTACTTCGTCACCGACGCCGGACGGGCTCGCGGGTTCATCCTGCGCCATCGACACGATCGCGAACTACATGAGCTGACGCTGAAGACCGTCGTGGGCGATGCCGAGGTGCGCGACGAAATCAACGTCAAGTTGCGTCCAGATGATCAGGACGCGACCATTGATGCGTTCGTTGAGGCGCAGGGCGTCGTGTGGCGCGGCACCTTGTGGAAGGACCTGGAGGTCTGGCACTTCGCCGATTGCGAGGTGGTGCACTACGTGGCCACGGCCGACAATCGTGAGGGACACGCGATCCACTGTGTCGAGTTCGAAGCGGTCCATCAGACCACGATGGCCGATGCGCTGGCGGTGATGGCGAAGTACGAACGACTCACCGGCTTTGAGCACGCCGTGCGGACACCGTTGTCGTTGGTCAATCTCATGTGGCCGGAGGTTAGACTTACGCCATGACCCGTGTTGTCTCCGACTACGAAGCCTACCTGCACGGCGAGGGAACGTGGCTTCGTGCGTGGGAGCGCCTGGGGGCCCGGCCCGCCGAACGTGACGGACAGACGGGTTATTCGTTTGCCGTCTGGGCGCCGACCGCGAGTCGGGTGTCGGTGGTTGGTGATTTCAACGCATGGGATGGGCGGACGCATCCGATGCAGAGTCTTGGTGCCAGCGGGTTATGGGAGACGTTTGTCCCCGGCGTTGGCGCAGGACAGCCGTATAAATTTGAATTGCAGTCGGCGTTGGGCGGCCCGTCCTTCACGAAGGCGGATCCGTTTGCGCTGCAGAGTGAGCACCCGCCGAAGACCGCGTCCATCACCGCCGACCTCGGCCGGCATTCGTGGCAGGACGCCGAGTGGATTGATGCCCGCACGCGACGAGGGGTGGCTCTTGATGCCCCGATGTCCATTTACGAGGTGCATCCCGGGTCGTGGCGGCGGAAGCCTGAAGACGGCGATCGACCGCTGACGTGGCGGGAACTGACGGACGAACTGATTCCGTACGTCACCAGGCTCGGATTTACGCACATCGAACTGATGCCCATCATGGAGCATCCGTACGATCCGTCGTGGGGCTACCAGGTCACCGGATTTTTTGCGCCGACGAGTCGATTCGGCACGCCGGATGAATTTCGCGCGTTTGTGGATGCCTGTCATCTCGCCGGTATCGGCGTGATTCTCGACTGGGTGCCCGGACACTTCCCGAAGGACGCGCACGGACTCGCGCGCTTCGACGGGTCCGCGCTGTACGAACATGCCGATCCCCGTCAGGGCGAACATCAGGACTGGGGCACGCTCATCTTCAATTACGGCCGGCACGAAGTCCGCAACTTCCTGCTGACCAACGCGCTGTACTGGCTCGAGTCCTTCCACATCGACGGCCTGCGTGTGGATGCCGTCGCGTCCATGTTGTATCGCGACTATTCCAGAGACGACGGCCAGTGGGTGCCCAATCAGTTTGGCGGACGCGAAAATCTTGAAGCGATTGATTTCCTGCGCGAGCTGAACACCCTCACGCATCAGGAACACCCGGGTACGGCGATCATCGCGGAGGAATCAACCGCGTTTCCTGCGGTGAGCCGGCCGACCTGGGTGGGCGGACTTGGATTCACCTACAAGTGGAACATGGGCTGGATGCACGACATCCTCACCTACGCCGGCAAGGATCCCGTGTTCCGACGCTGGGAACATCAGCATCTGACCTTCTCGATGTTGTATGCCTGGAACGAAAACTTCGTATTGCCCCTGTCACACGACGAAGTGGTGCACGGCAAGGGCTCGCTGATCACCAAGATGCCCGGCGACGAGTGGCAGAAGGCCGCAAATCTCAGGGCCTTGCTGGCGTACATGTTCGTGCATCCCGGCAAGAAGCTGCTGTTCATGGGCGCGGAGTTCGGCCAGTGGCGCGAGTGGAATCATGAGCAGTCACTCGATTGGCATCTGCTCGATGGGCCGTTGCACGCCGGCCTTCAGCGCTTTGTCGAAGATCTCAACCGGCAGTACACCAGCCAGCCCGCGCTGCATCAGCAGGACTTTGCGTC
>CAZLJG010000007.1:17609-21189 GCA_964559545.1 uncultured Solibacteraceae bacterium
CCGCCGCTCGCCGCTGTCATCCTGAAACGCAAGATCTCATGACGGTCCAGGAGTCCAGGGGTCCAGGGGTCCAGGAGTCCCCTGACGAAGACATGTACCGGTGGCTAGAAGATCCTGACAGTCCCGAGACGCGGGCGTGGGTGACGGCGCAGAACGAACGGTCGAGCGCGTTCCTGTCGGCGATTCCCCAGCGCGATGAGATCAAACAACGACTGACCGAGCTCTGGAATTACGAGCGGTACGGCCCGCCGTCGAAACACGGCCCGTGGTACGTGTTCTCGCGTAATGACGGCCTGCAGAACCAGGCGGTGATTTACAAGACCTGCGAGTTGGACGCCGAGCCGGAAGTCCTTCTTGATCCAAATACGTGGTCTGCCGATGGCACCGTGGCACTTGCCGGAATGAGTGTGTCGGAGGATGGCCGCTATCTCGCGTACGCAATCTCCGCGAGCGGGTCCGACTGGATGACGTGGCGTGTGCGCGACATCGCGACCGGCGTTGACCTGCCCGACGAAGTGCCATGGTCCAAGTTCTCCGACGCGGCCTGGGCCCACGACGGCAGCGGCTTCTACTACGGTGGCTACGCTCCGCCCGCCGATGGCAACCTCTTCACCGCCACCAACCACCACCACCGCCTGCTGCTCCACGCCTTGTCCTCGGAGCAGCCGGGCTTCAGCCCGGCTGCAACCGTCGGGCTGAAGCCCGACGGCTCCGATGATCGCGTCGTCTTCGAATCGACCGACCATCCCGATTGGCTGTTCTCAGCCGACGTGACCGACGACGGCCGGTATCTGGTGATCACGCAAAGTCAGGGGACACACCGCGAGAACCGGATCTTCATTCAGGACCTGCACGATCCAGCGGCCGTGGCACGGCCGTGGCTCGATCACTTCGACGCGTCCTACTCGGTGGTCGCCAACGACGGCGACCTCTTTTTTGTGCTGACCGACAAGGACGCGCCCCGCAGTCGCCTCGTGGCCATCCGCCTCGACGCGCCCGAGCTCGATCAGTGGACCGACATCATCCCGCAGGACTCCGGCACCGATGTGCTGGCCTCCGTGGCGCGCGTCGGTGATCGATGGATCACAATCTGGCGCACGGACGCGCACGAACGTGTGCGCATCCATGCGCTCGACGGCTCGCGCCTCCACGACGTGGCGCTGCCGACGCTCGGTGCGATCGTCTCTTGGTCCACCCGCAGGGACGAGGACGATGTGTTTCTCGCGTTTTCGTCGTTTACCTATCCGACCACGATTCTGCGGCACCGGGTCTCAACCGGCGAGACATCTGTCTGGCGGCAGCCACGGGTGGCATTCGCGCCTGACGACTTCGAGACGACCCAGGTGTTTTACCCTTCCAAGGACGGCACCCGCATCCCCGCGTTTGTCGTGCATCGTCGCGGGCTTGTCAGGAACGGCACCAACCGGACGTACCTCTATGGATATGGCGGCTTCGACATTTCGCTGACGCCCGCGTTTTCCCCGGCGCTCATCGCGTGGATGGAACGGGGTGGTGTCTTCGTGCAGGCCAACCTGCGCGGAGGCGGCGAATACGGACAGGCGTGGCACGATGCGGGTCGCCTCAGGAACAAACAGAACGTCTTCGACGACTTCATTGCGGCGGCTGAGTATCTGATTCGCGAGCGCTACACGTCCACGCCATATCTGGCGATCGCCGGTGGCAGCAACGGCGGGCTGCTTGTGGGCGCGTGCATGACGCAGCGGCCGGATCTGTTCGGCGCCGCCGTGCCGGCCGTCGGTGTGCTCGACATGCTCCGCTTCCATCTGTTCACGATCGGGTGGGCGTGGGTCTCCGACTACGGCAACCCGGACGACCCTGCCGACCGCGAGGTGTTGCTCAGGTATTCACCGCTGCACAACATCAAGCCCGGCACGGCGTATCCGGCGACGCTCGTGATCACGGCCGATCACGACGACCGCGTTGCGCCAGCACACAGTCACAAGTTCACGGCGACCCTGCAGGCCGCGCACGCAGGCAGTGCGCCGATCCTGACGCGCATCGACGTCAAAGCCGGACACGGCGCCGGGAAACCCACGACAAAACTGATTGAAGAAAAAGCCGACGTCTGGGCGTTCCTCGAACGCGTGCTTACGTCGTCACCTTCGCCATCCACGCCAGCAACGTCCGCGCGGCAATCTGCGTCTCTTTGAGCTCGCCGCGTTCGGCGGCCTGCTCCAGCGCACCGGCGAGATGGGCAATGTCGCCGAGGCCCGCATCCGACGCCGTCGTCTTCAGCGTGTTCCCGAGAATGCGCAGCCGCTCAACCTGCGTCCCCGCACCCGCCATCAAAATCGTCGTCACCTGATGCCGCGCGATTGCGAGTAATTGGGAGGGGGGAAGGTCAGGCGCAGGTGGAGTTGGTGTCGGTTGGGTGGGTTGTGTGGGTTGGGTAGGTTCTGGGACTGCTGACAACGCCTTGAAAATCGCGGCGCGGGAGAGGGGTTTGGCCAGGCACTCGTCGGCGCCTGCGGCTTCGGCCTCTTCCACATCGTCGCTGGCGCCCATCGCGGTGAGCGCGATGATGAACGCGGGCACCTGCTGCTGCGCGGCTTCAAGCTCGCGCACGGCGCGAATGGCGGTGAAGCCATCCATTTCCGGCATCTGCACGTCCATGAGGATGACGTCGAACGGATTCGCCTGCAGGCGCTCGATCGCCTCGGCGCCTGCGGACGCGGCGGTCACCTCGTGCGGGGTTCCTGCGAGATACGCGGCGACGATTGTCCGATGTTGCGCCGAGTCGTCCACCACCAGCACACGCAACGGCCGATCGGCATCTGCGGACGGGCCAGGCAGCAATTCCACGCCGAACGTGATCCGCATGCTGTCCACCGACCCCGCGTCGTCTCCCTGCCAGTCAATCACACACGTCCATCGATCCCGATCGGGATCCTGACGTTCGAGCCGGAGGATGACGACACCGTCAGTAGCGGCTCCGATCGCCAAGTCGAGCCCGTTCAGCAACATCCGGCGGAGTTGAGCTTCGTCTGCCACGACCCAACGCGGCATCGACGCGAGCTGCGTGGCCTCAACAAACACGCCCTTGCTCTCCGCCGTCGACTGCACCTCGGCGATCACGTCGGTAATGAGCTGCGGCAGATCGAAGGCGTCAGTCATGGCGCAACGACACCAGAGGGTCCACCCGCGCCGCGCGTTGCGCCGGCACAAATACGGCCGCGAGCGCGACCAACAGCAGGACGGCCGCGGCCGTCGCAAACGTCAGCGGATCCCGGGCAGGCACCGCAAACAACATCGCATCAAGCACGCGCGCGCCCGCAAACGCGGCCGCAAGGCCGGCCGCAACGCCCACGACCGCGACGATGGCACCCTGATACATGACCAATGCCAGTATGGACGCCGGCGTGGCGCCCAGCGCAAGCCGAATCCCCAGATCGCGCGTCCCTTGGCTGACCACGTAGGCCATCACGCCGCCGATGCCCACGACCGCCAGCACCAATGCCACACCGGCGAACAGACTGAGTAACACCATCAGGAACCGGCGCCGCACCAGCGAATCGTTCACCCGGTCCTCCATCGTCATCATCCGGTAGATCGGCACGTC
>CAZLJG010000007.1:21289-26740 GCA_964559545.1 uncultured Solibacteraceae bacterium
GGCGTCGATGATCACCGCGCGTGGCTGTTCGGTCGTGTCGCTCTCCGTGAAGAGCCGGCCGCGGAGCAGGGGAATCTGCATGGCCTCGAAATACCGACCGCCCACGGTGCGCATGTCGGCGTTGATGAAGACCTCGCCGGCGGGAGGCACCCGGCCTTCAATCGTGATCGGCCCCCACGCAAACGCGTTGCTCAGTGGAAGCGCTGTCACGCCGCCGGCGGCTTCGACGCCCGGCAGCGCTTCGAGCCGTTCCCATAGCTGCTTGTACGTCTCGCGAACCGGGACAGCGGTCGGATACCGCGGCCCTGTCAGCGTCAGCTCCATCGTCAACACGTTGTCGGGGGAAAATCCTGGCGACACCTGCAGCAACTGATTGAAGCTGCGGACCAGCAGGCCCGCGCCGATCAGCAGCAACACGGCGAGCGCGAGTTCACCCGCGACCAGCAGGCGACGCAGTGAGTGCCCACGGCCCCACAACACACCGGCACCTGACGCGCCGCGCGTATTGTGACCAAGCGCCACATGATCGGTGCGCGTATGCACGGCGGGCGTCATGCCGAAGAGCAATCCGGCCGCGAGCGAGATCGCCAGAGTGAACAGCAGCACCGGGCCGTCAATCTCGATTGTCGTCAGGCGTGGCACGTTTGCGGGTTGGAGTGTCTGAATCCACCGGATGCCGGCCAGTGCGAGCAGGATGCCGCCGGCGCCGCCCGCGGCCGCGAGCAGCAGGCTCTCGGTCAAGAGTTGCCGCACGATGTGTCCGCGACTGGCGCCCAGGGCCACGCGCAACGCGATTTCCTTGCGGCGATCGAGGGCGCGCGCCAACAACAGGTTCGCCACGTTGGCGCATGCGATCAGCAGCACACACGTGACTGCCGCGAGCAGGGTCCAGAGAATCGGCCGCACATCCCCAACGACCTGCTCCAGCAGCGGCACCACGCTGAACGTCAGGCCGCCGTTCGGGGGATACAAGTCCGGGTATTCCTGCCGAAGGCTGGCCGTGAGCGCATCCATTTCCACCTGGGCGGCCTCGGCCGTGACCCCGGGCTTGAGCACGCCCATGAGGTTGTAGTCCTCGCGGGTGCGGATGGTTGCGGCGTCGGCGGCCAGCGGCAGGGGAAGGAACAGGTCGCCGTCGGCGACGACCCCCAACGTTGGCAGCACCTCGCGGGGGAGGCTGAAGGTCTGTGGGAGGACGCCGATCACGGTGTATGGCTGGCCGTTGACCGTCAGGACCTTGGTCACGATGTTGGGATCCTGGCCAAACCGCCGCGACCAAAGGCCGTGGCTCAGAATCGCGGTTGGTGTGGACCCCGGGGTGTCCTCGAAGGGCTCGAACAGACGGCCCACCACCGGTTCGGCGCCCAGCATCGGCAGCAGGTTCGAGCTGACCCGGATGGTGCCGACCCGTTCCGGTCGTCCTTCGCCGGTCAGATTGGCGTTGGCGCCCAGGGCAATCGCCAGCTGTTCGAATCCGGTATGCCGGGTCTTGATGTCGAAGTACTGCGCTGTGGAAAACCAGTCTTCGGCAATATTCAGCCCCGGCGAGCGGTTCCAGAGAATGGCCAGCCGGTCCGAGTTGGCGTAGGGCAGCGGCTTGAGGAGCAGGGCGCTCGTCACGCTGAAAATGGCGGTATTGGCGCCGATCCCCAGCGCCAGCGAGACAATGGCGGCCAGAGTCAGGCCGGGAGACCGGCCCAGCGCGCGGAGGGCATGGCGAATGGGAATCACGGGGATGTCCGCCCGCATCGTAACCCGGCCCGCCATTTCCCTTCGCCAAAGTGACCGTCTTCGGCGTCAAACTTGACATCCCCTGGGGGCATTGACAGCATCACAGGGGATTTTGGTGGTGCGTGACGTGTCAATACGAGTGTGTCTCTCTGCAACCCTGCTGACCGTGTTGGCGGTGTCCGGCTGTTCCGAGCTTGGTCCGACCACGCCGCAGGGACCTGGAACCAACAACCCGATCGTCGTTAAACCCTTCAGTGGCACGCTGCCGCTCAAGGGCGTGCAGTTCTATTCCTTCACGGTCACGACCGGCGGCACGACCTTGCTGACGCTGGTGGATGCGAAGGAAAACGGCGTCACGACTGAGGCCCTGATTACGATTGGCCTCGGCCAGCCGCGAGGCACCCAGTGCCTGGCGAGCAACGTGTTGTCCGTCAAGTCCGGCGGCAAGCCGCAGATCACCGGCCCGACACCCAAGGGCGTCCATTGCGCGGTCATTTTTGACCCGGGCAATCTGACCAGCGAGGCCACCTTCCTCGTGAATATCGCCCACCCCCAATGATGCGTTCCAGTTTCGCTCTTGTTGCACGTCTTGGTCTGTTGGTGTCCGTGCTCGTGACGGCCGCATCCTGCAACAGCACCACCGCGCCTGATTTTGAAGACAGCCAGATCGTGCCGCTTGTCTTCACCACCCAGACCTTTGCCGGGTCGCTGCCGGTCAACGGTTCGTTGTTCTACTCCATCGTGGTGTCGCAGCAGGGACCCGTGAGCCTGATGCTTGCGGCCGTGCAGACGCCTGGTGGCGCCGCGCTGACGACGCCGGTCGGCATCGGCGTGGGCGTGCCCGCGGGCACCGGTTGCTCCCGCACCAATTCGCTGACCACGGCTCCGGGGCTGGCGGCGCAGGTGACCATCACCTTGAATCCCGGTACTTACTGCGCGGCCGTGTACGACGTCGGTAACCTCTCGAGCACCGTGAACTTCGCGATGCGCATTACTTATCCTTGATTGCCAATCCCATGACTGCTGTCCTTCGCCTCAAATCGTTCGCTCTTGTCGCTGTGTTGTTGTCGGCGGTGGTTGCCGCCGGGTGCGACGAGGAAACGCCGCCCACGACGCCAACGCCGGAGACCACCGCGAGCGTGACGTGGACCACCGCACTCGCCACTGGTGGGGCATCATCGCGGTCGTTCAAGACGACGCGCACGGGCACCGTGAGCATCACGCTGCAGTCGCTTGCGGCGTCAGCCACACTGCGCGCGGGGTTGGGCGTCGGGATTCCGTTGGGTGATGGATCCGGGTGTGTGTTGAGCCGCTCGGTCGAAACCGTGGCCGGCAGCACGGCCCAGCTGGAACTGAGCGTGGATCCAGGGAACTACTGCGTGCAGGTGTACGACCTGGGCGAACTGACCCAGCCGGCGTCGTTCACTGTATTGCTGGTGTATCCGATCGAAGGGACGACGTAATCGGAGCGGTGCGCACGTAGCGGCTGCGGAGCCTCATCGCGGCGTCCTCCGCGTCCGCCTGTGAGTCGAACACCACGCTGGCGACACAGGTGTCGCCTTCAAAGACATCAACCGCAAACCCCTCTTCGGTCTCCGCGATGCCGCAATACGACCGGTCGCGGCCGTAGCCTGACGACCAGATCTCCGTCCAGCGTTCCTGCCAGACAGTAGCCATAGGTGTCCCCCAGGGCGTAGACCATACGCCTTGCCGCAGGATGTGACCATCCGGTAAACAGGGGATGGCCGGTCCCCGGGAGTCGGGATAGGCTAGGCCCCCACCATGCGGATTCGCACTTGGCCCGTCGCGGCGCTGGGGTTGATCGGACTGGTCGCCCTGGTCGCGGTGTCGCTTGCCACGGTGTACGACCGGGCTGTCAGTACCTCCGGCCAACTGGAGGAGGTCAACCGGCAGCACCGGCTGATCTTCGCCAAATTGCGACAGGTCCGGACGGACGTCTATTTGTCGGCGATCTACGTCCGGGACTACTTGCTCGACACCGAGCGGGCGCGAGATCCCGAATATCGCGACCGTCTGGCTGAGTTCCGCGAGTCGAGCCGCACCGCACTGGCGGAGCTGACCGCCATGCTTCCGGCCGGCGGGGAACGCTTGGCCACCACCGAACGGCTCCAGGCCACACTCGACGGGTACTGGAAGATTCTCGACCCGCTCTTTTTCTGGACGCCCGCCGAGAAGCTCTCCAGGAGCGCAGAGTTTGTCAGGGCGGAAGTGCTGCAGCGCCGCGAAGAGGTGTTGGCGCTTGCGAGGGAGATCGAAACGCTGAATGACGCGAGCTACGACGCCCAACGCGGTGAAATCGTGGCCAGGCGCACCGAGTTTCAGCAGGGGCTGTTGCGGCTGTTGTGGCAGAGCCTGGTGTTGGGCGTGCTTCTGACGATCGTCGTGGTGAATCGCCTGCGGGTGCTGGAGCGGCGCGCCGACGAGCAACGGGTGTTTGCCGAGGAAGCCGAGCGCCGCATGCGCGCGCTGTCGCAGGAAATCGTGGCGACACAGGAGGAAGAGCGGCGGAAGTTGTCGCGCGAATTGCACGACCAGGTGGGCCAGTTGCTCACCGGCCTCCGCATGTCGCTCGGGCGCATCGAGCGCGCGAGTCGCGACGGCGTGGGTGATCGCTTCAGCCCTTCCATCAGTGATGCGCGGGGGATCGTGGATGACCTCACGGCGATGGTGCGTGATCTGGCCTCCGGCCTTCGCCCCAGCATGCTCGATGACCTCGGCCTGGCCCCCGCGCTGGAGTGGCTCGGCCGCGACGTCTCCCGTCGATGTGGCCTGCCGGTCGCGGTGTCAGTGGATGCGTTAGTGAACGATTTGCCGGATGCCCATCGGACGTGCGCCTATCGCGTGGTGCAGGAGGGGCTGACCAACGTCGTGCGCCATGCCAAGGCGACGCGCGCGGACGTGACGGTGCGGCGTGATGCCGGCGGCGTGAAGATCGAGGTCCGTGACGATGGCGTTGGGATGCCCGACGGATCGGACTTGGGCGAACGGCCGGGTCTTGGTCTGCGGGGGTTGGAGGAACGTGTGAAGGAATTGGCGGGTTCGGTGCGGTTCGACAGTCGACGCGGCGTGGGGACCACCCTCACGGTGCGTCTGCCCATCGCTGAGGAGGTGCCCCGTGCGCGTCTTGCTGGCTGACGACCATGCGATCGTCCGTCGCGGGCTGCGCAGCCTGCTGGAAAGTGAGCCCGGCGTGACCGTGGTCGGCGAGGCGGCCGATGGACTCGAAGCCGTGCGTCTCGCCACGGCCGAGACGCCCGACGTGGTGGTGCTCGACATCGGGATGCCGCTGATGAACGGCATCGAGGTCGCGGCCCGCCTGCGGGCGCTCACCCCGCCTCCGCGCGTGATTATTCTCAGCATGCACACGGACGAGTCCTACATCCTGCGGGCGTTGGCCGCCGGGGCGCAGGCGTACCTGCTGAAGGACTCCACCGACGAGGAACTCCTGCCCGCCCTGCGCACCGTCTCCGCCGGCAAGCCGTTTGTGAGCGCTGCGGTGTCGGCGCTTCTGGTGGATGACTACGTCCGGCACCTGCAGTCGCGGGGCCTGACCGACACATTCGACCGGCTGACCGCCCGCGAACGGGAAGTGCTGCAACTCCTGGCCGAGGGCCGGTCCAACAAGGAAGTCGCCGCCGTGCTCGATGTCGGCCTTTCCACGGTCGAGACCCACCGGGCCAACCTCATGCAGAAGCTCAA
>CAZLJG010000008.1:0-12995 GCA_964559545.1 uncultured Solibacteraceae bacterium
CCGCGAGGCGCTCGATGTCCGCGTCGTCGTTGTAGACCTGGGCGCAGAGGCGGACCCAGACTCGACCGGCGCGGGCATGGACCTGCACTTCGATGTTGTGCTCGAACAACAATCGGTCGCGCAGGGCCTGCGCCTCCGGTTTGGTCGTGCCACACCGTGCCGGCGTCATCACGCTGACCATTGACGCCACGTGTGATTCGCTGATCTCGAGCGGGGTTCCCCAGACGTCTGTCAGACGCTGCGCCGCCCGCCACGCGAGCGCGTGACAGTACTGCCGAAGGTCCGCGAAACCCAGATCAAGCAGGAATGTGACACCCACCGGCGCCGCAAGCCACGGCGAGGGGTCGCGTGTGCCCACCCAGTCGAACTCCTGCGTAAACCCGGTGCCATAGCCCCACGAGATGACTGGCGGGTGCAGCCACGCCTGACATTCAGGCGTCGCCACCATGAACGCACTGGACCGCGGCGCCATCGCCCACTTGTGCAGATTGGCGATGTAGATGTCGGCGCCGAGACTGGCGACGTCAAGGCCAACCTGGCCAGGCACGTGGGCGCCATCCACAAGCACCATGACGCCCTTGTCGTGGCACAGACGCACGATATCGGCGACGGGAAACATCAGCGCACTCTCGGCGGCGATGTGATCCACGATCACCAGCCGTGTGCGCGGCGTGATCGCATCCGAGATCCTCGTCAAACATTCCGCATCCGAAAACGCCGGATACGGCATCGTCACCGTTTTCACCGTCGCCCCGGAGCGCTGTGCGGCGTACTGGATCGCCGTCACAATCCCGCCATAGGCATGATCAGTGACCACGATCTCGTCGCCGGCGGCGAGCGGCATGGAGCGAACGACGGCGTTGACGCCGGCGCTGGTGTTGTCGACAAAAACGAGATTGGCTGGGTCGGCCCCCACAAAGGACGCGATGTCGCCAGCCGCTTTTCGCATCAGCGTTTGAGCGGGCGACGCGCCGGTGAATGTCCACAAGTCGCGGAGCATGAATCGCGACGGGTGCCGCTCGATCCGATCACGCCACCGTTGCTGTGCGTCGAGCACTTTGATCGGCGTCACGCCGACTGTGCCGTGGTTCAAATACGTGGCTGCGGGATCAAGGGGCCACAGGGGCAGGACAGAGCGACCGTAGGGCATACGGCGACAGTGTAGCTGCGCGGCTGGACGGATGAGCGGGTCTACTCGACGCGGCCCTTCCAGTAGGTGAACAAGCCTGAGTCGAGGCGCCAGGACACTTCGCAGTAGGTCGGGATGCGGACGCCGTTGCGAAGTTCCCAGTCGCGGCATGACACTTCCCACGGTGTCGGCACAAACGTGCCGTTGACTTCGCGCTCGCGGGCGGGTGTCCAGACGCGGGCAATGGTGTGATCCGCGGCGAATTCGAACACGAGCGACACAGTCGTGCCACGGTCGGTCAACGTCGCGCGCGCCGAATGGTCGTCGATCGACTCCCAGGTGACCTCACGTCGCTGCAGCGCCTGCGGGAACCACATTGCTTCGGCCAGATACCGCTGAAGCGCGCCGGCGTTCAGTCCGGGCGACGCTGGCGCGTCCATCACCGTGAAGAGCCCCAACACGGACGCAACCATCCCGCCGGCACCGTCGATGTAGCTGTCGCGCACGTACACGGGCATCAACGGTGCCGCCGCGATCTTCGCATCCCAGATGAAGCCTGGCGTGTTGACCAGAAACACCTGCGTCGCCGTAAACGGCCTCCAGCTGTCCTCAAGTTCCCCCATCCGGAACTCACCGCATTGTTTGATGGTGACCGTCTCGGCAGGCGTCGCTGCGGGTGTGAGAACGTACTCGAAGTACTGAGTGACCGGAAGCGGTAAAGACCCCTGGACTCCTGGACCCCTGGACCCCGAAAGTTCGCTGACGAAGGTGGACGTACCCACCGGTGTATGCGCCAAGGCCACTAGCCGCCCGCTTGCGGCCTCGGTCGCGTGGCGCCAGCGCAGTGCGCCGGCACCTATCGTCGGATGCAGTCCCAGGACGAGACACATTCCGACGTTCAGGGCGAGACCGATGCGTGCGTGTGGCAGTTCGATGAAGCAGAGCAACCCGGATATCAGGACTACCGGAAGTGCGGCCGTTGCCGCCCACGGTGCCTGTCTCGCCAGCCCGACCGCGGTCGCCACAACAGCGAACCCCGTCAGCAGCCACCCGATTCCGATCGCTCGGATCCCCGCCTCACCCACTTCCACCCAACCCCACAGCAGCGTCGTCTTCCACGGCAATTCGGGCGAAGAGAGTAATCGCCAAGGCACCAAGAATCCGGGCAGGTGCGCTATGCCGTGCGCCGCCAGCAGGGCCAGGAACGCATACTGCACGTCCCAACCTCCGTCAGCGACGTCGTAGAGTGCATATTCAGTGCCGTACGGAACCCACAGATTCCGGCGGTGTCCAAGAGTGCACGCAGGAGGTTCTCGTGAATTTTCACAGTCGGTGGGGTTTTCTCGGCGCGGCGGTCCTGGTGGGATGCCTTGGGGCTCAGGGGTCGGCCCAGGCCCCGGCCGGTGACTGGCCCCAGTGGCGGGGTGCGGCACGCGACGGGGTCATCGGCGCCAGCCATGTGCCGGCCGCCTGGCCTGATTCGTGGAAGCCCACGTGGACGACCGAGGTGGGCGAGGGATATTCCTCGCCGGTCGCCGCCGATGGACGCCTCTTCATCCACAGCCGGCGCGACCCCCAGGAAGTGGTGATGGCGCTCGATGCGACCACGGGAAAAACCGTCTGGGAGCAGCGGTACGCCGCGGCATTCACCAAGAACCAGTACGCGAACCAGATGGCCAAGGGCCCAAACGCCACGCCCCTGGTCTCCGGCACGCGCGTGTTCACGTTTGGCGTCACGGGCATCCTGACGGCGTGGGACGCTGCGACCGGGCGACAACTCTGGCGGCAGGACTATTCGTCGACCGTGGATTCGAGCAAGTTGTTCTGCGGCACGGCCGCGTCACCCGTGATGGCGCACGGTCTGCTGGTCGTGCAGGTCGGCAGCGACGTACACGGCGGACAGATCCTCGGGCTCGATCCGGCGACGGGCGCGACGAAGTGGACGTGGAAAGGTCCAGGGCCCGGCTACGCGTCGCCGTTTGTCGCCACCATCGGCGGCGAGTCGCAGCTGATCACGATGACCAATACGTCCGTCGTGGGTCTCGACGCGCGCACAGGCATCGGGCTCTGGTCGATTCCATTCCCCGACGAGTGGCACGAGAACATTGCAACGCCGATCTGGACGGGCACTCACCTGATTGTGTCCGGCACGCGCCAAGGCACACACGCCTACACACTGGCAAAGACCGGTACGCAGTGGACGGCCACGCAAGCGTGGAAAAACGCCGCTGTCGCGATGTACATGAGTTCACCCGTGTTGGCTGATGGGCTCATCATCGGAATATCAGCGCGCCAGAAGGGTCAGTTCGTCGCCGTCGACGCCACGTCGGGTGAATTGAAGTGGTCGAGCGAAGGCCGCGCGGCGGACCACGCATCGGTGCTGCTCACCGGATCCCATGTCGTGTATCTCACGAGCACCGGCGAGTTGCTTCTGGTGCAGCGGAAGGCCGGCACGTACACGCGCGACCGCACCTACACGGTCGCCAGTCGCTCGACCTACGCGGTACCTGCGTTCCTGGGTGGCGATCTCATCGTGCGCGACACGACGCACGTCACGCGCCTAGTGGGCGCGAAGGGGTTTTAGGCCGCGGAGGAACGCTGCGCGCTCCCTTGCGGTGTCGATCGACGACCAGTGGTCCACCGGCCACGGCAAGCGCCAGGTCCAGTTGTGATCACCAACGGTCGCGGGTGTGTTGATACGGTCGGGCCACCCAAACACGTCCTGCATCGGCAGGAATACCTGATCGGACGCGGCCATCGTCACCGTGCGCAACAATGTGTCGCGAAGGGCATCCGACCAGGGGCTCGCTGGATCCCACTGGCCCTGCCCCGTCCGTGCCAGCAAGTCGACAACGGCGACGCGCTCTTCGATGTCGGCCTGCTCCCACCAGAGACTGATCGGCTCAGTGTCGTGAGTGCCCGTCGTGGCCACCGACCGGCGCGGATAGTGCGACGGCAACACAAAGGGCCGGCCCGGCTCGTGCCAGATGCGTTCCCAGCGCATGACCTTGTACCCACCCACCCCAAGTCTGGCGATTGACGTGCGCACGAAGTCGGGCACGGTGCCGAGGTCTTCGGCGACGACCGCCGCGCCTGCGGCGAGGAACGCGCGCATCACCTGCTCGCCCTGCCACAACTGCGCATCGGCATTGTCGGGCAAGAAAAAACGCTCGCCGTTCGGCGCCCGCCCATAGGTGCGATAAAACCCGACAAGATGATCGACGCGGAAGCCGTCGTACAACGCGGCCATCCGGCGCGCACGCTGGTGAATCCAGGTAAAGCCCGATGCCGCGATGACGTCCCAGCGATACATCGGCAAACCCCAGTCCTGACCGTCATCACTGAATGCGTCGGGAGGCACGCCAACCGAGACGTCCGTCAGGAATTCCTGCTGTCGCGCCCACACGTCCGCACTGTGGGTATCAACAACAAACGGCAGGTCGCCATACAACGCCAGGCCGCGTGCCTGCAGCGCGCGCCGTGCGGCCCGCCACTGTTCGTCAGCAATCCACTGCACGTACTGCGTGTATCGAATCTCGCGGCTCAGCTGACGCCGCAGGTCCGCGAGCGTGCGTTCATCCCGGTGTGCGACAGCCTCCGGCCACTCCCGCCACGACTTGCCCGGCCACAACGTCTCACACGACCGGAACAGGGCGTAGTCATCGAGCCACCACTTCTCGCGCGACGTAAACCCGGCAAAAGCGGCGGCTCGGACCGTGCGATCCGCCCAGTCCTCGCGCAGGAACCGATCAAACGCCATCCCGATCGCGGCTTCCTTCACGCGCCGCACATCGGCAAACCGCACTCTCGGACTGTCACGGATGTCGGCAATCAGCCGCCGGTTGTCTTCGCCAAGCCCCGCCACACCGCCGTTCAGACGGAAGTCGTCAATCGCATCGACCGAGACATAAATGGGATCGATCGCCATCGCCGAGCACGCGGAGTACGGCGACGTCTGCCCTGTCGGCATCGTGCCAATCGGCAGCAACATCAAGCGATCACACCCGGCCAGCGCCAGCCAGTCGGCAAAGCGTTCGAGATCCCCTATCTCGCCAATGCCCCACGACGCCGAGGATGGCATCGCCGACAGTGGCACGCTGATCCCAAGGTGACGTGTCACGCCGACACCTCCATCACACGCGCCATCGCCGCCTGAAACACAGACGGCTCCGGCAGGAGACTGACGACGAGGTGGGAACCGTGGGACATATCGAAGAAGTATCCGGGATGCACGATGATGTGCGCGTCCTGTAACAACTGCAACACCAGCGCGTCCTCGCCAATGGTGGCCGGCACCTGAAGCACCACGGACCATCCGCCCTCGGGCGGCAGCACCCGGATGGCCGGATGGTGTTGTGCCTCGGCCAGCAGCACCCGGTAGTTTTCCATCAACCGCGCTTGAATCGCCGCGCGAATCGACGCACCCGCATCGATAAGCGCCGGGCCGGCGACCTGCACAGGCGTGGACACCGACAAGTAGGTGTCACAAATCACCTCCAGCCGCTGCAACGCATTGTCGACCTCGGCAGCTGGACCGGATACCACAATCCACCCGAGCTTGACCTGCGGCAAGCCAGCCGACTTTGAGAGTCCGCCCAACGTGAACGTCAACACGCGGTCTTCGCCAAGAAGTGTCGACGCGTCCGGCCGTGGATCAATCGGATACTCGGCGAAGACTTCATCGGAAATCAACGCCAGGCCGCGCTCGGCGGCGAACGCCACCAGCCACTCGCGATCCCCGGCACGCAGCATCGATCCGGTGGGATTGTTCGGTGAGACCACCAGCACAGCGCGCGTACGGGCCGTGCAGGACGCGCGCACGCTCTCCCGATCGATCGACCAGACCCCGTGATGTTCCAACCGGTATGGGACGGCCTCGACGCCATCAAGGCGCGTCAACAGTTCGAACAACGGATACGACGGTTCCGGCGTGAGCACCGCATCGCCTGGATCACACAGGAGCTTGAACAGCAGCGAGTACGCCTCACTTGTGCTCGCGGTGAGCACGACATGGTCCGGGTTCCGCCAGATCAGCGCACGAGTGGCTCTTCGGCCGAAGGGCACGGGCTCGTAGACGAGTCCAGCCGGATCCGCCAGCGATTGCAGCAACGCCGCGGGATAGGCCACACCCACCCTCGTGGGATTGGTCACCGTCAGGTCAACCAATGCCACGCCCTGACGCCGCAGTTCGGCGATCGCCTCGCTGAACGCGTTCGCCGCAAGGTGCGGTGGAAGACGGGAGGAAAACATCACTCCGAGCGTAACGCTTCCATCACGTCCACGCGCGATGCGCGCACTGCGGGCACCATCGACGCCAGGACAGCAGCCAGCAGCAACACCACCGCCGCACCAGCGATTGGCACCACGCCGGGCAGCGTGGCGTCGGGCAGGATTCCCGCCAGTATTTTGGTCAGGGCCCAGCCACCGGCCGCGCCGGCCACCACACCGACCGCGGCGATACCGGCGCCCTGTCGTAAGACGCCGATGAGCAGGTGCTTCGGTGCCGATCCAATCGCCAGACGCACGCCGAATTCACGGGTCCGTGCGCTGACGGAGAACGCCAGCACACCGGCCACCCCAACGACCGCGATCAGCAATGCGAGACCAGCAAAGCCGCCGAACACCAGCGCATTCAGACGATCCGGCGCCAACACCTCGGCCCGCACATCCTCGAGGGTGGACGCGCGTTCCACCGGTTGATCAGGCGACAAACCGCGCACAATCTTCGTCACGGGGCCGACCAGCGCGTAGGGATCCCCGGTGGCATGGACAAAGAGACGCCCGCCGCCGATCTCCTGCTCGAAGGGGTGATACACGGTCATCGCAGGTCCGGGCACCACGTTCTCGTCATCCACATCTGCGGCCACGCCCACAATGCGCCGGCCGCTGGTGTTGATGCCAACAAACGCCATCACGGGATCGGTCCACATGAGTCGCCGATTCAGCACGTCGCGTGATCCAAACATCCGCCTGGCGATGCTCTCGCTGATGATCACGACCGGATCGGTGTCCGCGCGATCTCCGTCAGTGAAATCACGTCCGGCGACGAGCGGCACGCCGAGGGTCGCAAAGAACCCCGGCGACACCGTGCGAAACCTGGCGCGTGAGTCTTCCTCGCCATCCGCCTTCGCATATCCTTCAATCGAAAACTGAAACCCGGGCCCGAAGACACCCGCGTCGCGCCACGGCACCGCCGTGCCAATCGCCACGCGCTCGACGCCCGGCAGTTCCGAAATCCGACGGACGACTTCACGATTCAGCGCGCGCGCTTCCTCCGGAGGACGCGTGTACGACACCGGGACGTGCAGCGCCAGCACCTGGCGCAGGTTGAATCCCGTGGGCGCCGCCTGTAACGCGACCAGTGCCGCGACGAGTGCGCCCGCCCCCACCAGCAGCACAAACGACGCGGCAATCTGCGTCACGGCGAACGCACGCAGGCGGCGATTTGTGCCAGATGTCATGCGCAGACTGCCGCTCGACAATCCCAGTCCGGCGCCCCCCTCCGCTGACGGAAGCTTCGGCACATACGCAAGCAACACCGCCGCAATGAGGGCCAACCCGGCGCCGACCCACAACAAGCTCGCATCCACGGTGAGGTCAAGCGCGCGCACCGAAAACCGTGACGCATATTGCGCGAGCACATCCACCATCGGTCGCGCCAATGCAATGCCCAACACTGCGCCGGCTCCGCACAGGACCAGGCTCTCGGCAAGCAGGGTGCGGCGCAATGCCGCACGGCTGGCGCCAAGCGCCGCCCGAATCGCCAACTCGCCTTCGCGCCTCACAGACCTCGCGAGGACCAGGTTCGCCACATTCGAGCAGGCGATCACAAACACGAGCCCCGACGCCGCCAACAACACCCACAACACCGTGCGCGCCGACGAGGTGATCTGATCGCGGAGATTCACGGCTGAGATGCTGTAGCGATCCTTCGCCGGATACGCCTCGGCATGTTTGGTCATCATCGCGCCATGCGCGGTCTCCAGTTCCGCCCGCGCCTGCGCGAGCTCCACGCCAGGAGCCAGACGCCCGAACAATTCGGTCATCCGATGCACCCGCCCGTCCACCATCGTGGCGTCGAGGTGATGCGGACTGGTCACCACATTGGCCATGATCTCGGTTTCGGCGGGATACGGCACCGAGGGCTCCAGCACGCCGACGATGGTCGCGACGCGATCGCCGAGACGCACGGCCTTGCCAAGCACCGACGTGTCCCCGTTCAGGCTGCTCGTCCAGAACCGGTGGGTGAGCACGACAGCACCTGGCGCTTGAGGCCCGTCGTCGGCCGGACCGAGCAGTCGTCCATGGACCGGTCGCAACCCCATCACTTCAAAGTACGAGCCACCCACAACGCCGGCACGCACGACTCGCGGTTCGCCAAGGCCAACCATGGTGAACTCGATGACCGAGAAGTCGCCGAACGCGGAGACGCCCTTCACGCTGGCCTGCAGGTCGCGCAACTCCGGCACGGAAAACGCCACGTTGTCGACGTTCATGCCGGGAGCACTGTGCCTGATGTAAATGAGGCGATCCTCATCCTGATTCACCAGTGGCCGAAGCAGCACACCCTGGACCACAGTGAAAATCGCGGCATTCGCCCCTATCCCGAGGGCAAGCGTCACCATGACGGTCAGCGCCAGTCCCTTGACGCGAATGAGGGACCGGACCGCGTGTTTCAGATCGTGAAGCAGCAGCATCATGAGGTTATTCCCGTAAACTGAAGCACATGACGAAGTCACGTATTTTGGCAGGCTTCAGCCTCGCGATGGCGGTGTTTTTTGCCCTGACCCCGGTCTCGGCCCAACAACAGGCGCCGAAAGTCTCGGCCCCCTACGAGATGTTCACGCTACCCAACGGCCTCACGGTGATCGTCCATGAAGATCACACGGTGCCCATGGTGTCGGTGAATGTCTGGTACCACGTCGGCTCCGCGCGCGAAAAGTTCGGGCGGACCGGCTTCGCCCACCTCTTCGAACACATCCTGTTTGAAGGGTCCAAGAACGTGAAGGAAGGCGACTTCGACAACCTGCTCGAGGCCGCCGGCGGCTTCAACAACGGTTCGACGACGACGGACAGGACGAATTATTACGAGTCGCTCCCGGCCAATGCGCTCGACCTGGCGTTGTTTCTCGAGTCGGACCGCATGGGCTTCCTTCTGGATGTCGTCACGCCCCAGCTGGTGGACGGCCAGCGCGATGTCGTCAAGAACGAACGCCGCCAGAGTTATGAAAATGCGCCGTACGGCGCGGCGAACGTGCGCATCACCGAACTGATGTATCCGAAGGAGCACCCGTACCACTGGCCGGTCATCGGCTACATGGAGGACCTCTCGGCCGCCACGCAGGACGACGTGAAGGAGTTTTTCACCAGGTACTACGCGCCCGGAAACGCGAGCCTCGTCATCGCTGGCGCGATCAATCCCGCTGAGGCGCGCAAGAAGGTTGAACACTGGTTCTCGGACGTGAAGGCCGGCCCGCGCCTGGCGCCGGTCACCGCGCCGCCCGCGGAGTTGACGTCGGTGGTCACCGAAACACTGACGGACAACGTGCAGTTGCCCCGGCTCTACCTCGCGTGGCACACGCCGGGTCAGTTCCAGCCGGGCGATGCCGAGATGGACGTGCTCGCGGGCCTTCTGACCAGCGGCAAGAACTCACGACTCTACAAGCGACTCGTGTACGAATTGCAGCTCGTGCAGGGCATCAGCGCATTTCAGGGCAGCGCCGCACTCGGATCACGTTTCCAGATTGTGGCGACGGCGCGGCCGTCCACCGATCCTCCGGCGGTGGTCCTGGCGAAAATCAAGACCATCATCGACGAGGAGATCGAAAAGCTGAAGCAGTCTCCGCCTGACGCGCGCGAATTGCAGCGGGTACTCAACGGCGTGGAGTCCAACTTTCTGAACTCCATGCAGCAGAGTCTCGCAAAGGCGGATCAGATGAACGCGTATTACTTCGCCACCGGCAACCCCGACTACTTCCAGGAAGACCTTGGTCGCTACATGGCGCTGCAGCCGAACGACATTCAGGCGGCGGCCAGGAAATGGTTGCCCACGGACCGGCGGCTTGAGCTGTCGGTTCACCCCGGGAAGAAATGAGGCAATGAGGCAATGGGGCAATGGGGCAATGGAGTTGAGCAAATGAAGCATTGGGTGAATGGCATGGTCGGAGTGGTCGCCGTGGCGGCATTGCTGGCGCTGCCGTTGGCGGCGCAGCAGGCGCCTGATCGGTCGAAGGCACCGGCGCCGGGACCGGCGGCGGCCTTGAACCTGCCGCCGATTCAGAAACGCGCGCTGGCCAATGGCCTGCCGGTCTGGATTGTCCAGATGTCGAAGGTGCCGGTGGTGCAGGTGAACCTGATCGTCCGCGCGGGCGCGTCAGCGGACCCCGCCGGCAAGTATGGGCTGGCCAGCTTCACCTCCGCGATGCTCGACGAAGGTGCGGGCACGCGCGATGCGCTCGCGCTGGCCGATGCCATCGAGTACCTCGGCATCAGCGTGTCCACAGGCAGCTCGTGGGATTCGTCCACGGTCGGCCTCTTCACGCCGGTGTCAAAGCTTGACGATGCGCTTCCGCTGATGGCGGATGTCGCACTGCGCCCGACGTTCTCAGAAGCCGAAGTGGAACGACTGCGACAGGAGCGTCTGACCAACTTGCTGCAGCAGCGCGACAATGCGTCGCAGCTTGCGACACAGGGATTTGCGCGACTGGTGTACGGCCCACGTCATCGCTACGGCACAGGGGCGACCGGCAACACCGTCTCAAACGGTGAAATGACCGCGTCAGAAATCCGGGCGTTCCATGCGCAGTATTACCAGCCACAGAATGCACACCTGCTTGTCGTTGGAGACGTGACGGCGGACGCCATCCTGCCGAAGCTCGAGAAGACGTTCGGCGGCTGGAAAAATGCCGGAGCCGCCGCGGCGAAGCCGGCCCTCGGGACCGCGACCCAGCACGGCGCAAAGCAGATCTATCTGATCGATCGCCCGGGTGCCCCGCAATCGCAGATCCGTGTCGGCTGGATCGGCGTCCCCCGCGACACGCCGGACTACTACGTGCTCGAGGTCATGAACACGGTGCTCGGCGGGTCCTTCACCTCGCGCCTCAACCAGAACCTGCGTGAGCGGAATGGCTATTCCTACGGCGCCGGCTCATCGTTTGACATGCGCATGACGGCCGGACCGTTCTTCGCGTCCTCAGGCGTGCAGACGGACAAGACAGCCGAGGCCCTGCGGGAATTCTTCAATGAATTCGAGGCCATCCGCCGCCCGGTGAGCGCTGCCGAACTCGATCGCGCGAAGAACTATCTGGCGCTTGGCTTCCCCGCCGGCTTCGAGACCACGGGATCGATGGCGTCACAGATCGGTGAACTCATCGTGCACGGGCTCCCGGAAGCCACGTTCAAGGAATACGTGGGCAAGATCCTGGCGGTTACGGTCGCTGACGTGGAGCGCGCGGCGAAGCAGTACGTGCAGCCCGACAAGTTCGCCGTCATTGTCGTGGGTGACCTCGCGACGATCGAAAAGCCGATTCGCGCGGCGAATCTCGGTCCCGTGCGCGTGGTCACTGTGGATGAGATCCTCAAATAAGTGATCGTCGTCATCGGAGCGGGAGCCGCGGGACTGGTCGCGTCGATCTTCGCGCGCACGTCCGGGCAGCCAGTGCGGCTGCTTGAGCGGACCAGTGATGGTGGACGCAAGATTCTGATCAGTGGGGGCGGCAGGTGCAACATCCTGCCGTCCTCATTGCAGCCGGAACGGTTCATCACCGACTCACCTGCGCACCTCATGCGCGGATTGCTCCGATCCTGGCCCTTGACCGAGCAACGGGCATTCTTCGAAGAAGAAGTCGGGCTGCCGCTCGCACTCGAAGCAGAAACCGGAAAACTGTTTCCGAAATCAAATCGGGCTCGTGATGTGCGTGATGGACTCGTTGATCTCGCGACGACACGTGGCGTGGAGATTCAGTACGACACGACGGTGACCCGCCTTCGCCGGGGCTTCGGCGGGGCAAGCCCTGAAGCAAGTGGGGATGAGGGATGGCAGGTCGAGACGTCGCGCGGTCCGCTGACGGCCACTGCGGTGATTCTGGCGACAGGCGGACTCTCCGTGCCGCAGACCGGCAGTGACGGTACGGGTTTACGCATCGCGAAGGACCTCGGTCACGACATGCATGCGCTCTACCCCGCGTTGACACCGCTGACGGGAGACATGCCCGGAGGCGCGGACCTCGCCGGCATTTCCCTGTCCGTGCGCATCAGGGCCAAGGCGGATGGGAAGTCGCGCGAGACGTCGGGTGGGTTCCTCTTCACCCACCGTGGCTACAGTGGTCCGTCCGTGCTCGACATCTCCGACGTGGTCACAAAAAAGACCTCGGAGGTCTTTTTGAGGGTGTCGTGGACTGATCGCACCGAGTCCCAGTGGCGCGACGAGATCGCGGCAACGACCGGGCGGGTGGCCGGCGTCGTCGCGCGATATCTCCCCGAGCGATTGGCCGAGGCGCTCTGTGCGGATGCGGGCCTCCCGCCTGATCGGCGCGGGCCGGAACTGCGCCGCGAGGAACGACTCGCGCTGATTGATCGCCTCACCGCGTACGCGCTGCCGTGGACCGGCAATGAAGGGTACAAGAAGGCTGAAGTCACGGGTGGTGGAGTGGCGCTCACGGACGTGAACCCGCGCACACTTGAAAGCAGCCGTCACCCTGGACTGTTCATGTGCGGAGAAATGCTAGACGCCTTCGGCCCGATCGGTGGCTACAACTTCGCCTGGGCGTGGGCGACTGGCCGGCTCGCTGGATTCGGAGCCGCCGGGCTTTAGCCCGGCGGTACGTCGCTAACCGCCACACGTTCGCGCTGGCGGCGTCGCGGGTGC
>CAZLJG010000008.1:13095-26299 GCA_964559545.1 uncultured Solibacteraceae bacterium
CGGGTCACGTCGGCCTTGGCCGCGAGCAATGCCGCGCTGGGCTCCGGCTGACGCCGGGTCAGGGCGCCGGTCGCGGCGAGCGCGGCGGTCGCCTGATCAAAGACGCCGTCCCAACCCGTGTACGTCAGGTTGCCCATCGCGATAAACGCGACACCTTCTTCGGGCAACCACCGCATCTGCGAGCCAAAGCCTGGAAGCCCACCGCTGTGCGACACGATGTGGCGATAGTCACACGTCTGTCGAATGCGAAGCCCGTAGCCATAACCCTGCGCGTTGAGCTGCACTCCTCCTCCGCCTGACGAGGCCGTGGCCGGCCTGGTGCGGGATATCTGCTGCATCTCGCGGAGTGACGCGCGTGACACCGGGCCGGGATCGGTGCCGTCGCGCGGAGGCCACGCGCGCATCTGGAAGCCCACGTACTTCGCGAGGTCCTCGATCGACGTCAACATGCCGCCCATCGCTCCGAACGCACCGTCAGGGAGCTGCGGTTCCTCCTTCCACGTGGCGTCTTCCCATCGATACCCCAGCGCAAGTCGATCACGCGGAACGGCACGAGGCTCCAACGTCGTCGCGGACATGCCCAACGGCTGCAGGATGGTGGTGCGCACGTAGTCGGCGTACGCCACGCCGGACACACGCGAGACGATGCGCCCGAGGATGGCGAAGCCGTAGTTCGAGTATTCGTACGCGACGCCGGGCGCATTGGAGAATGGAATACCGCTCTTCAGCAAGGCGGTGAACTCGTCCTCGGTGACGGCGAGTTGCTGGTCGCCCCACGGGTTGTCTTCGGGAAACCCTTCCGCGTGCGACAACAGGTGGCGAATCGTGATCTTCGGTGAGTCGCTCGTCGGGTACTTCAGCGTGGCGAGTTCGGGCACGTATCGCTCCGCCGGATCGTCGAGACCAAGTCGGCCTTCATCGCGAAGCTTGAGGATCGCCAGTGCCGTGAAACTCTTGGTCATCGAGGCAATTCGGAAGACGGTGTTTGGCAACACGGGCGCATTGGTCGCGCGATCGCGCGTGCCCACGGTGCCCGTGTGCACCAGCTCGCCGTCGATCAGGACGCCGTAGGCGATCCCCGGAACCCGCGTCCGCTTCGCGAAGGCCTCGAACGCCGCGTCCACAGCGGGCATGGCGCCGCGCAGCCGTGCCACCCGGTCCGTCGGAGCCTGCTGCGCAGAAGACGTGGCGGATGCGACCGAGACAGCAACGATGACGAGGAGACTCAAAAGACGACGGGAGGATGGAGTCATGGCCTGGCGACTCTATTACAATCCTCAGCGGAGGATTCAACCCATGTCCCTGTCCCGACGAGACTTTCTGGCCACGACCGCTGTCGCCCTTGGCGCTGGTGCGATCGGCCGTCCAACAATCGCCACGGCCTGGCAGCAGGCCGGAGGCCGCGCGCCACAGGCGCCACCACAATGGACCCCGGTGTTCACGGAGATTCGACGCGGCGTCGGGTACTTCCTTGGCCGTGGCGGCACCATTGGTTATCTGGTCGACCCGAACGGCGTGGTCGCTGTGGACAGCCAGTTCCCGGATTCGGCGCCCGTGTTTGTCGCCGGGCTCAAGGAACGCAGCAAGGACCGGCCGGTCGACCGTTTGTTCAATACGCATCACCACGGGGACCACTCCGGCGGCAACAACGCGTTCCGCGGTGTGGCAAAGCGGGTGGTTGCGCACGAGCGGGCGGCTGCGCTGATCAAGGAAGCGGCGGCACGGCCGAACGCGGCAGAGCAGCTCGTGCCTGATGCGACGTTCACGGATGTGTGGCGCGAGGAAATCGGCGGCGAATGGGTACGCGCGAAACACCACGGACGGGCACACACGGGCGGCGATGCGGTCATCACGTTTGAACGCGCGAACGTGGCCCACATGGGCGACCTGATGTTCAACCGCCGCGTGCCGGTCATCGATCGCACCAACGGCGCCATTGTGGCGAACTGGGTCAAGGTGCTCGAGCTGACGGTGGCGGACCACTCCGCCGACACGATCTACATCTTCGGTCACGCCGGCGGAACGAATCCGGTGACAGGCTCGAGCAAGGAACTGCTCTACTTCCGCGACTACCTCACCGCGCTGCTCGACCACACACGCGCGGCCGTCAAGGCCGGTCAGACGAAGGAACAGTTCACGGTCACGAAGCCGATCCTCAAGGGATTCGAAGACTTCGGGCCGCACGCGGCGAATACGCTCGGGATTGTGTTCGACGAAATCACGATGGGGCCGCTGTAGGCACTATCTCCGCTTGTCGATCACAAACACCTTCGCCTCACCGGGTCCGAGGCTGACACGCCAGCGGGAGCCGGTCGCGCGGTAGAGCATCGACATCATGCTGCCGTCGAAGAGGTTGAGCCATTCGGCATTGGGCACGTCGGCGGGGAACACCGCCGACGTGTCCACACGGCGGCCGGCATCAGTTGACGCATTCGTGGCGACGATGACCCAGGCCCTGTTGTTTTCGAGCAAGGACAAGTCCAGCGCTTCGTCGGGGGTTTCCACGGTCACCGCGGGCCCTCGTCGAAGGCTGCCGACCAGCGTGCCATTCGCCGTCAACTGACGACCAAGCGCCGACGCGACAGGCACCCAGTCGGGGATGCCCGATTCATTCCACAGACCTGTCCCCTCTGCGAGTCCCGCATCAAACGACACAACACGCGCTCCGTGCGCGACGGCACGCCAGATCAGCGCAGTCCATTCGCTTCGGGGCGTCCGTGTCACGAGCAGATCGACTTTCGACTCACCCGTGACCGAGAGCGGGAACGTCAGCGGCACTGATTCGGCTCGCACGACCACCGTCAGGCCGACACGCGAGGCCATCCGCTGCAGTTCCATGGCGCCGTTGACGTGCTGGAGCGGCCATGTGACCGCGTTGAATCCGTTGGCGCGAATCGCCTCAAGGTCGGCGTACCGTGGGACTCCCGAAGGCAGACCGCGATACCAGACCGACGCCAGCACCTGCGCTGAGGCAGAGGTCGGGACCAGCGTCAGGAGGAGAAGGACCGCCGCAGCCGCGACCCTCCGAAAATCCTCAATCCTCAATTCTCAATCCTCAATCTGATTGAGGTGGTGCACCGCGTGTCCCGCCAGCGTCACGATGAGATCGTTGACGTCGATGCGCCCCCGCTCGGGATGGGTCACGACGGTCGCGCGCACCTCCGGCGAGAGGCCACGAATGAGCGCGATGTTCATCGAGCGGACGGCGTCAAACGCGGCGGACGCCGTGGCGACATCCACAAACGGCGCTTCGATCTCGAGCAACGGATCCTGATCCATCGGCTGCACCACGTAGCCGGGAATGGCGAGCGCCATGCGGACCCGCGTGCTGAAGATGAATTCCCACTGCACGACGTGCACAAGCACCTGGTGGCGCGTCCATTTCCCTGGTGCCCATGGTGCATGCCATTGCTCTGGGGTCGCTTCGGCGAATACGGCGCGGTACCGCGCCAGCGTATCGGTGAGCACGTCGACAGGGTTGTGGCCGTCGACGTACTGCGCGTAGGGGGTCGGCATCCGCCTACTTTAATCTTTCAGGCGTGACGCCAGCCAGATCAGATCGCTGATCATCCGATCGGTGCGCTTGACGTACGCCGGATCCAGCGCCTCCCCCTCTGGTGAGAACGTCTTCTCGACGTTGGACACTGCGATGGTCGCGGGGAGCACGATGGCTCCAAGCTGCACGAACACTGTCACCAACTGCGCCCAGGCGTTCACGCCCCCGTGCCCACCATTGGACAGGGTCACCAGCGCAACTGGAGTGTTTTTGTACTGCGCGTAGAAGTAGTCGAGCGCGTTCTTCAACACACCGGGGTACCCGTGGTTGTATTCGGGCGACACGATGACCAGTGCGTCGGCCGCTTCGATCTTCGCGCCCAGTTCGGGCACCCCGGGCGGTGGTGTCTCGATGCGCCCGAGGCGCTCCTCCATGATGGGTAGGTCAAGCACCGCCAGGTCGACGAGTTCGGCCGAGATGCCCTCGGCTGCTGCGAGGCGGTTCATCACAAACGTCGCCACGCGTTCGCTCATGCGGCCGCGCCGCACACTGCCCAGAATGACGAGGACGTTCAGCATGATGTGCTCCTGCTTCGATCAGCTGCGGGTGGCGACGAGGCGGCTGTCCACCGAGTATGACCCGGCACCTGTCTGGGTCAACGCAAGACTCGCCAGCATCAGCGTCAACGCAAACTCGTAGCCGTTGGGCAGGAAGAATCCGCTGGCACCATGCGCGACAACGGTGGCGACCAACATCGTGAAGGCCAGAAGGGTCGCGACGATGCGGGTGGCGGCGCCGGCGAGGAGCAACGCGCCGCCCACCAGTTCCACGGCGATCACGATCGCCGCGTTGAGACCGGGGAGCGGGATTCCCATCTGGGCAAAGCCGCCTGCAAGGCCATCAAGGCCGAACACCGTGGCCTTCTGCCAGCCGTGCATGACAAACACCACACCAAGAGCAACACGCACCAACAACAGACCGCGATCGAGTGACGCCGGAGACAGTGACAACATTTGATAATCCTCTCAATGACTGACGAGTAAACAGTGGTCGTGACAACAGATATATGACCAACAAAAACTACGAAGGCTTCGCGCGGGCTTCCTCCACGATGGCCAGCAGTTCCTTCAACCGGGGTTCCGGCACATGGCCGAGTTGGCGTTCGTGCATTTCGTCCACCGGGCCGTCGAGTTCGGCGAGCAACGCCAGGCCCGCTTCGGTGATGCTGGTGCGCACGACGCGACGGTCCTCGGTGGAGCGCCGGCGCTCGATGAGTCCCCGCTTCTCGAGTCGATCGAGCAACCGGGTCACATCGGGATCGTGCTGCACCAGGCGGCCACCCACATCGCCGCACGTCAGACCGGCGTCACCGGCTCCCCGCAACACCCGCAACACGTTGTAGAGCGCGGGCGACATGTCGTGGACTTTGAAGAGCTCGGCGAAGCCCCGCTGCAACTCCTCGGACAGCCGGACGATCTCGAGGAACGTCGCGGCCTGGGTCTTGGAGCGCTTGCTGCGCGGGGTGGGGGGAGCGGTCTTCACAGGGTGATAGTAGTCGTTGTAACGATATTTGTCAACCTATTGCCGCCCGCGCCGCAGGACCACCCCGGGCCGCGCTGGCGTGGCCTCCCCGGACTGGACCACGGGCTGGCCGTTCACCAGCACATGAGAAATCCCTGTGGGATACGCATGCGGAGCCTCAAACGTGGCCGTGTCACCAACCGTCGCGGGATCGAAGATCACCAGATCAGCCACCCACCCTTCGCGAATCTCGCCACGCTGGGTGAAACCAAATTGGTGCGCAGGCACGGACGCCAGTTTGCGCACGGCCTCCTCCAGCGAAATCACGCGTCGCTCGCGCACGTACCGGCCCAGGATGCGGACCGCGTTCCCATACCCGCGCGGGTGCGGAACACCCGAGCCAAACACATTGACCCCGGCATCGGACGCAAAACCCACCATCGGATGTTTCATGATGGTCTCGACGTCCGCCTCACTCATGAAGTGATACACCATCGACGCGCCGCCGTTGATCATCATCTGGCGCGCGGCCTCGAGCTGCGCGTCCGCAGTGTCGGCCCCCAGCATCTTCTGCGCGACGGCCTTCATGGACAGCCCGTTGTACTCCGGCTGCGGGCGGTATGTGGCCACCGTCGCCCACGACAAATCGGTGAACCCGCGCTCGGCCAGCAGCTGAACAGTCTCACCCTTGATCCGCTTCCAGGTTGCATCGTCCTTCAGGCGAGCAGTGACCTCGGCGTTTGTGCCTTCCAGCGCCCACGACGGAAACCGAATCGCCAGCCCTGACGATCCAGCGGTGTAGGCGTACTGATCGGCCTCGACATCAATGCCCCGGCGGCGCGCGTCATCAATCATCGCCAGGGCTTTCACACTGGCGCCCCAATTCTTCGGGCTGTCCACCTTCAGGTGGGAAATCTGCACCGGCATCCGCAGCAGACGCCCCACATTGATCGTCTCGGCGACGGCCTCCAGCAGGGCCGTGCCTTCATTCCGCATGTGCGAGACGTACACGCCGCCCTCATTGGCGGCGACGCGCGCGAGTTCGATGATTTCCGACGCGTCTGCGTACGTCCCTGGGATGTACTGCAGCCCGGTCGAGAACCCGACGGCGCCGTCGGCCATGCCCTTGAAGACCAGCGCCTTCATCTGCTGCAACTCGTTCAGCGTGGGCGCTCGCTGCGCGCGCCCCATCACCGACGATCGCACGGTGTTGTGTCCGATGAGTGTCGCGTAATTCACCGCAGGTTGCGCGGCGGCGATCTTTTCGAACGCACTTCCGACATCCAGTGCCGACCCGCCACAATTGCCGGCGACGATCGTCGTGACCCCCATGCGCACAAAATTTGTCGCGTGCGTCTGGTCGGCGAGTCCGTCTGCGTGGGTATGCACGTCGATGAATCCAGGCGCCACCACCTGACCACCGGCATCAATTCGCTGCCGCGCCCGCGTGCCCGCGGGGGGATTGATGCGGGTGATGCGCCCGTTGTGAATCGCCAGACTTCCTGCGCGCGCAGGCGCACCGGTGCCATCCACAATCCGCGCATTCACGATCAACAGATCGATGGGTCCCTGCGGCGCTTGCGCCGCGAGGCCAGCTGCGGCGACAAGGGCGACAACAGCGTGGAGAGCGATCTTCATTGCCTCATTGCCTCATCCCTGTGCGTCTGCATCCGTGCGAACGACCATGGAGACAATGACGCCGATCGTCGTCGTCGCCACGGCACCCACCACGTTCTGCCAAAGCCAGGCGGTGTTGGTGAAGGTGGCGACGTACCAGACGGTGACCATTCCTCCAACAAGACCGACAAAGGCGCCATGCCCGTTGGCCCGCTTGACGCCGAGCGCCAGGATGAAGACGCCGAGGATTGATCCGTAGAAGTACGACCCGTACTTGTTGACCACCTCAATGAGCGAACCCGAGTTGGCGGCAAACGTCGCCACAAAACAGGCAAACAGGCCCCAGAACAGCGTCGCCCACTTCGACACCGTCACATAGTGCGCATCATCGCCGCCGGGCTTCAGGTGTCGTTTGTAGACATCGATCACCGTCGCCGTCGCCAGTGAATTCAGTTCCGCAGCGATCGTGGACATGGCCGCGGCAAAGATGGCCGCGATGATGATGCCCACAAGGCCGATCGGCAGATGCTGGGTGACAAACGTCGGAAAGATGTAGTTCGTGTCGTTGTAGGCCGTGTCCGGCGTCGACTCGACCACCAGCGTGCGCGCACGCGCTCGCACATCGCGCACGGCGGCGTCGGCCTCGCGGAAGGCCTGCTCTGCGGGTGCGGCATCTCCAGCAGCCACAAGCGCCTCCGCGGCGGCCTTGCGTGTTTCAAACGCCTGCGTGAACTCCTGTTCGAGTGCCGCGTACTCACCCGCCCGCGGCCCGGCCTGCACCACCGGCAGATGCGACGTCTTGAACAACATCGGATTCGGGGTGAACAGGAAGTAGGCGTACATCATCACGCCGATGATCAACACGAGCACCTGGAGCGGGATCTTCCAGAAGGCGCTCATGAGCAGCGAGTGCCTGGCTTCGTCCACCGACTTCGCGGTCAGATATCGCTGCACCTGGCTCTGGTCGCAGCCGAAGTACGAGAGCGACAGGAACAGGCCGCCGATCAGGCCCGACCAGAAGGTATAGGTCGTGCTCGTATCAAAGGTGAAATCGAGCGCCTGCATCTTGCCGACCGTGCCGGCCACCTGCAATGCCGACCCCACACTGACGTTGTCCGGCAGACCCACCATCAGGGCGATCACCGCCGCGACCAGGCCTCCGACGATGACGAACATCTGCTTCACGTCGGCCCAGGTCACGGCCTGCACGCCACCCTTCATCGTGTAGAAGATTGTCGGCACTCCGAACGCGAGGATCGTCAGCGTCAGGTTCCAGCCAAAAATCACCGACAGAATGACGGACGGTGCGGCGATCACCACGCCACACGCAAGACCACGGGAGAGCAGGAAAAGGATCGCCGTCAGAAATCTGGTCTTGGCGTCGAAGCGCTGCTCCAGGTATTCGTACGCCGTGTAGACCTTCGCCCGATGGAAAAACGGCACGACCGTGACCGAGAGAATCACCATCGCGATGGGCAGGCCGAAGTAGAACTGGATAAAGCTCAATCCGCCGGCATAACCCTGACCCGTCGTCCCCACCAGTGTGATGGCCGAGAGTTGTGTCGCCATCACCGAGAGACCCACGGCCCACCAGGGGAGCGAGCGATTGGCGAGAAAGTAGCCTTCGAGCTTCTCAGTCTGGCGGCTCAGCCGTAGGCCGGTCCACACAATCCAGAAGAGGTAGGTGACGACAATGGTCCAGTCGATCCAGTGCATGGGTTATCCGAAATAGCGGCCGAGGAAATACAGGCCGAGGATCACGACGACCTCGATGACTAGAACAAGCGCGTAGCGACCGCTCATGTCCGATTCGCCCGGATGATTCATGCCGGAAAGTATAGTCCTCAGTCCCCAATCGGACGATACACACGAGGACGGTCCAGGGGTCCAGGAGTCCAGGAGTCCAGAAGTCCGGGGGGTCGCAGGAAATGAAGGTGTCGTTGGCCGGAGTTGTTGCTTGTCTTGTGATGCTGTTCGGTCTCGCGGCAGAGGCGACCGCGCAGGAACCGAGGCCCGTGTGGGGCGTGAGTGCCTCATTCACGCCGCGGTGGACGACGCCCGAGGGGGTCAAGGCGATCTTTCTGGCGGAGGAAGTGTCGCTGGAAGGACGGGATTTCCGACTGGGCATCGTACGAGGCCGCACCCACGGCAGTGACTGGGGTGTCTCGTTTGTCCGTCAGACCATCAAAGCGGGCGGCGTCGTGGACAGGGACGGGGTCCGCGACGTCATCGAGAGAGATGTGCAGATTACCGGTGCGGTCCTGGAGAACTTCGGTGTCATCGCCACCATCAAGCGCCGGGTACAGATTGCCCTGGTGACCGCCGTCGGTGCGGGCGCGGTCAAGGGGACGGCGCGGCGCGACGGTGGAGACGAAGTGGATTTCAGCGAGGTGCTGAAACTGGGCGGGTACACGACCACGGTGTCACCGCTCGTGCGACTCGAACTGGGACTCGGGTTTATCGTCGCGCAGGGCGTGAGAGTGAAGGTGAGCGGCGGCTACAACTACCCCGGCGTGAGCCGCCTGACCATCGGTGCCGTGTACCTCTTCGATCGGTAACCAAGACGGTGCCCAGGGGCTTCCGCCCCTGGGACATACACAAGGGCTAAAGCCCTTGTGCTCCGAAATACGCTCTAACGAATCGGAGTGCCGTGTTCCACGCGGCCGCCGGCGGCCGCCCACTTCGGGTAGCCCCCAATCAGCGCCTTGGCATGTACGCCGCCTGCCACAAGCACGCGCGCCGCGCGCAGACTGCTGGCCTCCGTCGGACAGGAGCAATACGTGACAACCAATCGGCCACGCGCAAGGCGCTTCACGTCGGACACGCTCAGCGGGTCCGCCTCCAGTTCATCGAGCGTCACATGCACGGCCTGCGCAATGCGCCCCGTCTCGTAACTCGCACGGTCACGCACGTCCACGACCAGCACCTTGCCCGCGTCAAACAACCGCTGGAACTCCAGCATCGGAATCCCCTCAGCCTCGCGCGCCTGCCGCACCTCCCCCACCTCCGCCTTCAGATGACTTGCCACTGCCCACCCCAGCAGCCCCACCAGCGCCGTCAGACTGATCGCCATCACCCATCGCCGTTTCTGTCGTAGCATCGTGATCCTCCTGTGTCTGCGTCCTTCATCCGAGCGCGTGAACCACGAAGTGCCACCGGCGACCCCGCCGGTCACCCCTCGACGCGCCTCATTGACACGTCGCCAGACGTGCTTCATGCGCACCGTGAAGATGCGGCCCACTTCGCGGGGGGCCATGCCGATGGCGTGGCCAAGCCGCGTTCCGAACAGGACGTGGCTCGCCTGCTGACGGCGTCAACCCGGGTCCTGCCCATCGGCGCCCAGTCGTCGTTGACCGGAGGCGCCACGCCTGACGGCGGGCTCGTGCTCTCCACGGTGCGACTCACTGCCATTCAGGAATTGGGCCAGCGGCTTTTCCGAACAGAAGCGGGAGTTTCGATCGAGACGTTGCAGAATCTGCTGCATCAGGGCAGCCAGTGGTACGCACCTTCTCCCACGTACACGGGTGCATTGGCCGGTGGAGTGGTTGCAACAAATGCCGCCGGGGCGTCAACGTTCAAGTACGGCACGACGCGTCGGTGGACGGAGGGACTCACCGTCGTGTTGGCGTGTGGTCACGTTCTGGAACTGATGCGTGGAGATTGTGTCGCCGGCAGCGACCGCGGGTTCACGATCGAGTGCCCATGCGGCCGTCGAACGCTCAGCCACGCGTCGTACCGGATGCCAGATGTACCAAAGGTCTCGGCCGGCTACTTCGCCGCGCCGGGCATGGACCTCGTGGATCTGTTCATCGGCGCCGAAGGCACCCTCGGCGTGATCACGGCGGTCGTCTTTCGAGTCCTGCCAGAGCCGCCGGCCGTAGCCTGGGCGATGGTGCCGGTGCGCTCAGAGTCCGGCGCCGTCGCGCTCGTCGACGCCTTACGTCGCGCATCACAGGACACCTGGCGTCGCGCCGACCCACACGGCATCGACATCGCCGCCATCGAACATGTGGACCGCCGCTGCCTTGAGATCCTGCGCGAAGACGGCATCGATCAGAAACACGACATCACCGTGCCGGATGACGCCGAGCTGATGTTGCTCATCCAGTTGGAACTGCCGGGCGGAACGTCACCGGCCGACGGATATGCACAAGCGGCCGCCGCGCTCGAATCCGATGCACCAGACACCCCGCTCGTGCGGTTCCTTCGTTTGCTCCACACCCATCAAGCGCTTGATGATGCGCAGATGGCGTGGCCCGGTGAACGGCGACGCATCGAACAGTTTCTGGCGTTCCGGGAATCCGCGCCTGCCGGCGTCAACCGCCGCGTGGGCAACGCCAAACGCGACATCGACGACCGCATCGAAAAGACTGCCGCCGACATGATTGTGCCGTTTGAACACTTCGGCGAGATGCTGGCGATGTACCGCGAGGGGTATCGCCGCCGCGGCCTCGACTTTGCCATCTGGGGCCACATCTCCGACGGCAACGTCCACCCGAACGTCATCCCCACGTCCTACGCGGACATCGCCGCCGGTCGCGAAGCGATTCTTGAATTTGGTCGCGAGGTGGCGCGGTTTGGCGGCTGCCCACTCGCCGAACATGGCGTCGGGCGCAGCTCGGTGAAACAGGCGCTGTTGCGTCAGCTGTACGGCGATTCAGGATTGGATGAGATGCGGGCCATCAAGGCCGTGCTCGATCCGGAGTGGAAACTCGCGCCTGGCGTGATCTTCCGCTAGCGGATTCGCGAGGTGGCTTCGAACTTGCGGTAGTTCGTGTACTTCGACTCGACGACCACCACTTCCTTGAGCCGCGGAGACGAGTGGGTGTATCGCTCCTGCATGGTGGCGGGCAGCCACAACTTCAGCTTCTCGTTCTCCGTGAATGTCGTGGTGAGCTGAGCGGTCGTCGGTCCATCCTTCATGATCACGACCGACCGTTGCAGTCGGCCGGTCGCTGCATCGAGCACCAGTTCGCCGCTTGTAAAGACCGGACCGCCGCTGGCCGCCTGCACAAGTGTCGGACGGTCCCGCTCGGTGAATGCGAGCGTGACCAGCGTGGCCGCCTCCCCCGTGGTCACCGCCTCACGTTGAAAGCGGAATCGCGGCTGATTTTTGGGGTCCAGGATCGCAAGGGCGAACATGGGCTCGTTGAAATTCCTTGTGACGACCCCGATGTTGTAGCGCGCGTTCCTGTCTGACATCGCCCGCCCGATGCTCGACATCGACCCGAGGTTAAGCAGGCCGCGCAGGTCATCTCCTGCCGCGACCGGTTTGCCGTCCACCTTCGTAATGTCGCGCACCGACAACCACCGGTCTTCGGCCGGGGCCCAGGCGAGGAAAAAGTCGCCGGACGTCTCACGCCTGGCGCGGCGGCGATCCCGTTCGTCGAAGACCTCCTGCACGGCTTCCTCGTCAGCCAGCACAAATTGCAGGGCCTCCTGATAGGCCTTGAGATACGAAGCCGCAGCGGCCAGAACCGCTCGGGGCGAGGTATTCACGGGACGGTCCTGCGCCAGGACCGGCACCGCCGCCGCCACGAACAGGAGAACCAGAAGCCGCTGCATTGAGTTCCAGTGTTACACAGCCTTTACCGGGGCATTTCCGCCGTTGGCCGATAGTCGAATCTGAACAGGCCCAGTCGCCGTAAGATGCCAATGGAGGTTGTTGCAGATGGTGAGACGAATGATGTTCGCGCGCGTGGTGATGGCGGCCTGTGTCGTGGTGGCAGCGGGGTCGTACGCGCCCGAAGCGGCGGCTCAGACGGTGGATGAGATCGTTGCAAAGAACTACGCGTCAAAAGGTGGCCTGGAAAAGTGGAAGGCCATTCAGACGCAGCGGATGGAAGGTGTGGCGTCAGCGCAGGGTTTTGAGCTCGGCATGATCGTCTACGGCAAGCGTCCAAACCTTGGCCGCCAGGATCTGACGATCGACGTCGGGCAGGGCCCGATGACGATGATCAATATGTTTGATGGTCAGAAGGCCTGGATGATCAACCCGATGACGGGCTCGACGACGCCGCAGGAAATGACCGGTCCAGAAGCGGATTCCATGATCGACCAGGCCGACTTCGATGGCGCGCTTGTGGACTACAAGACCAAGGGCCACACGGTCGAACTGGTCGGCACCGCTGATGTCGGGGGGAAGAAGGCTCACCACCTGAAGGTGACCCGCAAGGCCCTGCCGATTCAGCACTACTACATCGACGTGGAAACCGGTGTTGAGCTCAAGATCGCGACTGAAGCGGCCGGCGCCGCTCCGGCATCCGAGAGCGAAATGTCGGATTACCGCTCGGTGGGCGGCGTCATGGTGCCGCACCTGATCAAGGTCAGCCAGGCGGGCCAGGTGCAGGCCGAACTGCGCATCTCGAAGGTCGAGTTCAACATCCCCCTCGACGACGCGCTCTTTAAGGTTAAGTAGGACTGTTCACAACGAGGCATGGAGGGCACAGAGAACCTCCATGTCTCGCTGTGAATGTCCTTAAACCTAGAGCGGCCTGCCCAGCCGCTCCTGAAGCTTCTCCCTGTAGCCGCGGCTCAGGGTCAACTTCGTGCCGTTCCGCAGAATCACCA
>CAZLJG010000009.1:0-10300 GCA_964559545.1 uncultured Solibacteraceae bacterium
GTTGCCGAGTTTGGTCTTGGTCTGACCTTCGAACTGCGGCTGCGGGATCTTGACGGAGATAATCGCCGTCATGCCCTCGCGGATATCGTCGCCGCTGACGCTGTCGGTCAGCTTGTCGGCGAGATTGTTGCTCGCGGCATACGCGTTGATGGTGCGCGTCAACGCCGACCGGAAGCCGGACATGTGTGTGCCGCCTTCCGTGGTGTTGATGTTGTTCGCAAAACTGAACGTCGTCTCGGTGTAGCTGTCGTTCCACTGCAGCGCGATTTCCACAATGATGTTTTCGCGCTCACCGACCATGTAGATCGGCTTCTCGTTCACGACGACGCGATTGGTGTTCAGATACTGGACGAATTCGCGGATGCCGCCTTCGTACAGGAACACATGGTTCTTCCCATCCCGCTCATCGTCAATCGTGATGGTGACGCCGGCGTTCAGGAACGCGAGTTCGCGCAGCCGCTGCGACAGAATTTCAAACACATATTCGACAGATTCGAAAATCTGCGTGTCGGGTTTGAAGGTGACCTTGGTGCCGCGCCGTTCCGTGGTGCCCGTGATCGCGAGCGACCCCTTGGCATCGCCGCGTTCGAACCGCAGTTGGTGGACTTTGCCGTCGCGCCAGATTTCAAGTTCGAGCCATTCCGACAAAGCGTTGACGACCGACACGCCGACGCCGTGCAGGCCGCCGGACACCTTGTAGGCGGAGTTCTCGAACTTGCCGCCGGCGTGCAGCACGGTGAGCACGACTTCAGCAGCGGACTTGCCGCTTTCGTGCATGCCGACAGGAATACCGCGGCCGTCATCAACGACGGTGACTGAACCGTCGAGGTGAATCGTGACGTTGACGTTTTTGCAGTACCCCGCCAGGGCTTCGTCGATGGAGTTATCAACGATTTCGTAGACGAGGTGGTGCAGGCCGGCCGGGCCCGTGGACCCGATATACATGGCCGGGCGCTTGCGTACCGCTTCGAGGCCTTCGAGGACCTTGATTTGGTCGGCGCCGTATTCGTTCGGATTTGGAGTTACCGGACTGAGCTCGCTATTGTCCATCAGAGACGCATCGGCATGATGACGTAGGTGTATTCGTAACCCTCGGCGCCGATCGGCTTCATGACGGCCTGGCTCATTTCGTCCTTGAACTCAAGCAGGACGCCTTCGGTTTCCACCACGTTCAGAAAGTTGTCCACGTAGTCGGCGTTGAAGCAGATCTGAAGGGCCGGCCCGGAATACTGGACGGGCAATACTTCATGGGCTTCGCCAAGCTCGGGGGTGTTCGACGTGATTTCCACCTGGTCGGTACCGATGGCAAATTTCACGGCCTTCGACCGTTCGTTCGAGAGGAGCCGGACACGGCGGAGTGCTGACGACAAACGGTCGCGATCAAATTCAATCTGTTTATCGTTCGTCTTGGGAATCACACGTTCGTAGGCCGGGAAGTTTGCGTCGATCTTGCGCGAGATCAGCAGCCGTCCTTCCGCTTTGAAGAAGATGTGATTTTCACCCTGCGAGAATTCCACCGCCGCGCCGCCGTCGATCAACCGGGCGACTTCATTCAACGTCTTGCGCGGCAGCAGTACTTCGGTCTGAGCGACCGCGCCTGACGGTTCATTCACGGTGACAAACGCCAACCGGTGACCGTCGGTGGCCACCATGCTGAGGGAATCAGGCCTGAGCACCAACTGGGCGCCGTTCAGGAAATACCTGGTGTCTTCGCTGGTGATCGCAAAGCGTGTATGCGAGATCATCCGCTTCAGGGCCGCGCCTGGCAGTGAGGCTTCGACCGTCCCGCCGTCCTGGGGCGGCGTGGGGAACTCACTGGCGGGCAGAGTCTGCAGCTTCGACTCAAACCTGTCTGCGGCCACTGTGACGCTTTTGCCGCCCTTGTCTGATTCAATGCGGACGTCAGTGTCGGGCAGCGCGTTGACGATCTCGAACAACTTCTTCGCAGGCAGCGTCAGGGTGCCGGGCTTGCCCACGGTGGCTTCGCACCGGCTCCGCAACGCGACGTCCAGATCCGTCGCCAACAGCGAGACCGCGCCATCGGCGGCCTCGATCAAGACATTGGCGAGAATCGGGATCGTATTTTTTCGTTCAACGATGCCTTGCAGGAGGGATAGTTCCTTCAGCAAATCGTTCTTGCGAACCACTAACTCCATCGGCAGGGCGACCTCTCTCTCGACGCGGCAAAAACGCTTGTCGAGCGGCTTTGATCAAACCTTCTGTACGAAGATCAAAAAGACAAAGGATTATAACAGTAATAAGGGGCTGTTGGTAACTGAAAGTTTCGCCGTTACCTGTTAGCTGTCAATAACTTAGCCTGTGGACGCGGCTGCGGGTACCCCAGGGGATATTTCGGCGGAAATCTGTGCAAAATCAGCGGGCCCGGATTTACCACAAGTCTTGCACAGGCATGCACAGGTGACCCCTGTGGAAAACCTCACTGCAGAGACTGAAGCAGGCTGTTGATTTGGTTGTTGAAAACCGCATCCGTCTGCCGCATTTCCTCGACCTTCCGGATGGAATGGATGACGGTCGAGTGGTGTTTGCCCCCAAAACTCTTCCCGATTTCCGGCAGCGAGGCGTTCGTCAGGTTCTTGCACAAATACATCGCGACCTGGCGCGGCATGGCGACTGACTTTGAGTTGTTCCGGGATTTCAGGTCAACGAGTTTCATCTGGTAGAACTCGGCGACAAACTTCTGGATGCCATCAATAGTCACCGCGCGCTCGTCCTGCCGCAGGATGTCGCGAAGCACTTCCTTCGCCAGCTCAATCGAGACATCGCGCCCAGTCAATGAGGCATAGGCAAGCAGACGAATCAGGGACCCTTCCAACTCGCGGATGTTCGACTTGATGCGCCCGGCGATATACAGCGACACGTCTGTTGGGAGGGAGACCCCTTCGCTGTCGGCCTTCCTGGTGATGATGGCGATTTTTGTCTCGAGGTCCGGCGCCTGGATGTCGGCCGTGAGTCCCCACTCAAATCGTGACCGCAGCCGTTCCTCCAGTTCCGCGATCTGGTGCGGTGGGCAGTCGCTGCTGATGACGATCTGTTTCTGCGCGTCATACAACGCGTTGAACGTGTGAAAGAACTCGGTCTGGGTGCGTTCCTTGCCGGCGATGAACTGGATGTCATCCACCAGCAACACGTCCACGCTGCGGTACCGCTCGCGGAATTCGAGGATTCGGTCATACCGCAGGGCGTTGATGACCTCGTTCATGAACCGTTCCGAGGAGACGTACGTGAGCTTCAACCCGCGGTGATGCCGCAGCACGTAGTGGCCGATGGCGTGCATCAGGTGGGTCTTGCCCAGACCCACACCGCCATAAATGAACAACGGGTTGTAGGAGCGCGACGGGGCTTCCGCCACCGCCCGGCACGCCGCGTCGGCAAACTGGTTCGAAGCGCCGACAATGAACGTATCGAAGGTGTAGCGGGGGCTCAGTCCGGTGACGTCCTCAATGGCCGCAGCGGCGCCGTCTCCGGCCGCGTCGCTCTCTGCGGGGGAGAGCCCGCCCACCTCGGCCGCAACCAGGGGTGCGCCTCCCACAGGGGGCTCAGAGGCGTCATAGGTCAGGGTCACCCCCGGCCGGCCAACCTCGACCAACGCGTCCTCGATGACGGCCGCATAGTGCTTGGTCAGCCACTCGGCCGCCATATCGCTGGGGACGCGGACCACCAGCTCGTTCCCGGTGTCCCGGATCAGGGACGTCCGGTCAAACCACGAAAAATAGCTGTGGCGATTGACCTTTGTCTCGATTCGTCCAAGCACCGCGTCCCAGATGGTATTTGCCATTTTTGGTTAATTTTCGCCCACAGATCAGGCAAAACCCCCGTTTTCCACAGCTTTTTCCACAGGTGTGGAAAAGTCGAAAATCTAGCATACGCCGGGGCCGCCTGCTTGGGCATGTACATTGACAGGCTTTTTGCCACTCCGGTAGCATTCAAGTTTCCCCAGAGCGCGAAGTAGCTCGGGATCGGGAGAGTCATGAGCGTTACATTTCAGCCAAACAATCGGCGTCGTCGCCGTACCCACGGGTTCCTGGTTCGCATGCGCACCAAGAATGGCCGTCTGGTCCTCAAGCGGCGCCGCGACAAGGGCCGCAAGCGTATTTCCGTTTCCACCCGCTAGGCCGCACCCGCGGCCTGGCGATCCGGGACCCTGATGTCGTTGCGGTTCGGTACGAACGTGCGCCTCAAGGCGCGACACGAGTTCCAGACCGTGCAGACACAGGGGCGGCGCGCGGCCACCCGGTTTGTCACACTGCTCGCATTGCCCAACCAGTTGTCCGCGGATCGGCTCGGTCTCATTGCCTCCCGAAAGTTCGGCAATGCGATCATGCGCAATCGCGCGAAGCGGCGGTTGCGCGAGATTTTTCGTCAGACAGAACCGGATGCCGTCGTGACCCGCGGACAGATCCCGCTTGACGTGGTGGCGATTCCCAAACGCGCCATGCTCGACGCGCCAATGTCGGTGGTCGCGGCCGACGTACGCGCGGCGCTTGACGGGTTGCGAAAGGGTCTCACGTCATGAGCACCTGGTCGCGCCGTCTCGGCATCCTGCTCGTCCACACCTATCAACTCCTGCTGTCGCCGTTTGCCGGCGGCGCGTGTCGTTTTGAGCCGTCGTGCTCCGACTACGCGATTGCCGCCATTGAACAACACGGCCTCGTGCGAGGCCTCCGTCTCTCGTTGATTCGCGTTGCGAAGTGCCATCCGTTTGGCCCCCACGGCGTGGATCCTGTGCCGCCTCCTCAGTAAAACTCCCCATGGAAAAGCGCGTCTTTCTCGCTATCTTTCTGTCGTTCGGCATCCTGGTGCTTTATCAGACCTATGTGGTGCCGCCACCGCCTCCCCCAACGGCTTCCGTGCCCGTGATGGGATCGGAGGGCGCGACTCCCACGCCGGCGACAGCAGCATCGACGCCTGCCACGCTTGATTCAGGTCTGTCGAGCCTGCCCACAGGCACACCCGACGTCGCAGCCACGCCGCAGGACACCACGCCCGCGCGCGAAATTGTGGTGGAGACCGATCACGTGCGAATCGTGTTCACCACGGAAGGCGCATCAGTGGTCAGCTGGCGCCTGAAGCGGTACTTCGATTCGCGTGGTGAACCGCTCGAGTTGGTGCCGGCACAATTGCCCGCCGGCTCGGCGCGTCCGTTCACACTGGCGACCGATCAACCCACGCTCTCCGCGCGGCTCGCGTCCGTCAAGTTCAACTCCTCAACGGTCGGCACACTCTCGCTCGGCAGCGCGCCAGGCACGTTGAGTTTCGAGTTTGCTGACCCAGCCACCGGGCTCATCGCGCGCAAGAGTTTCCACTTCCAGCCCGACGGGTTGCCGTACAACGTCACCGTTGACGCGTCGGTCGATGAGCAGGGCGTGGCGCGCCCCGTGACCTTGAAGATGGGTCCGTCGCTGGGGCTCGGATTTGGTCTCGGCAGTTCCATGATGCCGAGTTATCCACCCGCGGCCATCTACCATCGCGACAACAGCGTCGAGCGCCTGTCGGCTGACGACATCACCACCCAGCCTGCACACGAAGGTGTGATGCGGTTTGTGGGTGTGGGTGATCACTACTTCCTGTCGGCCGCATTGCCGGGCACGCGCAGTGTGCGTGTGGAATACCGGCCGCTGACCCTGCCGGTGCCGGAGCCGGACGCCACCGAAACGGGCGTGGCCCAGCGTGTCTTTGTGGACTACAGCATCGTGACTTCAGGTGCGTTGTCGATGCCGTTTTATGTGGGTCCGAAGGACTTCGACATCCTGCGTGCGTCGGACGCGCAGCTGGTGCGTGCGATCGACTTCGGCATGTTGTCGTGGCTCGTGGTGCCGCTGCTGCAGGCGTTGAAGTGGATCAACGGCTACCTCGGCAACTTCGGCTGGTCGATCATCGCGCTGACGATTCTGCTGAACGTCATCATGTTCCCGCTGCGGCACAAGAGCATGGTCTCCATGCGCAAGATGCAGGAAGTGCAGCCGGAAGTGAAAGCCATTCAGGAGCGGTACAAGAAGTACAAGATGACCGACCCTGAGCGCCAGAAGATGAACACGGAGATGATGGCGCTCTACAAACAGAAGGGTGTCAACCCGGCCAGCGGCTGTGTGCCGATGCTGCTGACGTTCCCTGTGTTGTTTGCGTTCTACGCCATGTTGTCGGTCGCAATCGAATTGCGTGGGGCGCCGTGGCTCGGATGGATCACGGACCTGTCGGTCATGGACCCGCTCTACATCACGCCGGTGCTCATGGGCGCCACGATGTTCTGGCAGCAGAAGCTGACGCCGTCCACGGCGGATCCCATCCAGCAGAAGATGTTCCTCTTCATGCCGCTGATCTTCTCGGTCATGTTCCTCTGGGCGCCGGCCGGCCTGGTGTTGTACTGGCTGATGAGCAACATCATGACGATTGCGCAGCAGTACCTGACCAACCACCTCATCGGCGCGCCGCCCAAGACCACCGGTGGCACCAGTGCCGAGCGTCGCGCCAAATCCGTGGGCAGCGCGTCCACTGTGAAGTAGAAGTAGAAGACGAGGATTTCACCATGACCCAGGCTCTTGACGCACGCGTTATTGACTTCATCACCGACGTCCTCGGGGCGATGGGCCTCACGCTCGACGTCACCTTGGAAGAGACGCCCGACGCCGTCCGGGTGAACATCACGGGCGATGGCGCCGACACGTTGTTGCGCCGCCAGGGGGAAACCCTCGACGCGCTGCAGGTCATCGTCAACACGGCGATTCGGCGCGACGAACGTGGCGATCGCCACTACATCGTTGATGCGCTCGGCTTCCGGAAGGACAAGGACGAAGAGCTGCGCAAGGTTGCGCGGGGCCTGATGCAGATGGCCAAGGACTCCGGCGTCCCGCAGGAGATGGGCCCGCTCAATCCCTATGCGCGCCGGCAGGTCCACCTGACGGTGGCCGATGACCCGGCACTGGTCACAGAGAGCATCGGTGATGACTTTCTGAAGATCGTGGTGATCTCCCGCAAGGCCTGAGGCCTGCAGGCCGGGCCATGGCCTTTTCCACCCTCGACACCATCGTGGCCATCGCCACTCCCCACGGCCGGGGTGGCATTGGCGTGGTGCGCATCGCCGGGCCGGACGCCGTACCCATCATTACCGCCATCATCGGCCTCGAGGCACTGGAGCCTCGGCGTGCGACATTTGCGCGCCTCGTGAGTCCGGACGATCACCAGGTGATCGATCAGGTGGTCGTCACTTGGTTTCAGGCGCCGCACTCGTACACGGGTGATGACGTCGTGGAGGTCAGCGGTCACGGAAGTCCCTGGGTGCTCCAACAAATCGTCGACCTTGCGTGCGCGAGGGGTGCTCGACTCGCAGAACCAGGTGAGTTCACGTTCCGCGCGTATGTAAATGGCCGGATTGATCTGGTGCAGGCTGAGGCCGTGGCCGATCTGATCGATGCGGTCACGCCGCTCCAGGCGCGCGTGGCGATGGATCAGCTCGAAGGCACACTCACCCGCCGCATTGCCGGGATCGACACGTCCGTCTTCGACGTGGTGGCCAAACTCGAAGCATCACTGGATTTTCCTGACGAGGGGTTCCACTTCATCTCGCGTGGCGAGGCGCTGACGGGTCTCGTCGATGCGCGCGGGGCCCTCGCCGAACTAATTGCCGACGGTCGTCGCGGACGATTGGTGCGCGAGGGCCGGCTCGTCGTCATCGCCGGCCGGCCGAACGTGGGGAAGTCGAGCTTGTTCAACGCGCTGGTCGGCACCGGCCGCGCGATTGTGACGCCCGTGGCCGGCACCACGCGTGACGTGTTGACCGAAGTCGTCGATATCAACGGCGTGCCGATCACCTTGGTTGACACCGCCGGCGTGCGTGAGGCCCTCGATGAAATCGAGGCCGAAGGCGTACGGCGCGCACACGATGCGGTCCAGATCGCCGCGCTGACACTCATCGTGCTTGATGGGTCGGTCCCGCTGACCGAGGACGATGAGAAGTTGTTGGCGGCGATCACGTCGCCGTCGATTGTTGTGGTGAATAAGAGCGATGTCTTCGGAGCCCGGACCGTCGGAGCCCAGGGGCTTCAGCCCCTGGGTCGGTCACAAGGGCTGAAGCCCTTGTGCTCCATCTCCGCCAAGACTGGCGAAGGCCTTGATGAACTTCGTCGACAGATAGTGCTCGCTCTGGCGGGCACCAACGAGTGGCGCGACACACCAGCGGTATCCAATCAGCGACACCTCCAATGTGCGGAGTCGGCGCACGCGGCGCTCGAGCGTGCGATTGCTGCGGCTGAGTCCGGCGCGACCGAAGAGATCGTGCTCGCTGAGTTGTCCGCCGCGCGGGATGCACTGGAAACCCTGACCGGGCGAAGAACGCCAGACGATGTGCTGGCGCATATTTTCAGTCACTTTTGTATCGGGAAATGATGCGCGCGGATTTTGACGTCATCGTGATTGGAGCCGGTCATGCCGGATGTGAAGCCGCATGGGCCGCCGCACGCATGGGATGCCGCGTTGGATTGTGCACGCTCTCACCAGACACCGTCGCATTGATGCCGTGCAATCCCGCGATTGGTGGAACCGCGAAGGGACATCTGGTTCGGGAAATTGATGCGATGGGTGGACTGATGGGTCTGGCGATCGACGCCACGGGCATCCAGTTCAAACTGCTTAATCGCAGTCGTGGGCCAGCCGTGTGGTCGCCGAGGGCCCAGGCCGACAAACGCCGGTACGGCGCGTGGGTGAAGGACACATTGTCCTCAGAGGCGGGCATCTCGTGGTTGTTTGAGCGCGCCGCGCGCGTCCTCGTTGAGAACGGAGCGGTCATGGGCCTTGAATTCGAGAACGGCGAGCGTGTGGGCTGTCGGGCGCTTGTCGTCACCACGGGGACGTTTTTGAACGGGCTTGTGCATATCGGCGATGTGCAACGTCCCGCCGGGCGCGCCGGTGAACCACCCACCCATCACCTCGCGGAATCGCTGCGTGGGTTTGGCTTCGAGATGGGCCGGCTGAAGACGGGGACACCGCCGAGGCTCGACAGACGGAGCATCGACTTCTCGCGCTTCACGGAGGATCGTGGTGACGATCCGGCGGTGCCCTTTTCATTCGAGACCACAAACATTCCGTCAGCCCAGGTGGCGTGTCACATTCTGCATACGACTCCGGCGGTGCATGATCTCGTGCGGGATCACATCCACCAGTCCCCTCTCTACAACGGCCGCATCACCGGCGTTGGTCCACGCTACTGCCCCTCACTTGAGGACAAGATCATGCGGTTCCCGGACAAGGAGCGGCATCAGATCTTCCTCGAGCCCGAAGGTCTCGACGTGGATGAGATCTACGTCAATGGGTTGTCGATGAGTCTGCCAGCGGAAGTGCAGGACGCGGTCGTGCATACGTTGCCGGGTCTCGAAGATGCCGTGCTCCTGCGTCACGCGTACGCGGTCGAGTACGACTTCATTCAACCGACAGAGTTGACGCACGCGCTCGAAACGAAGCGCGTGCCGGGGCTGTTTCTCGCAGGTCAGATCAATGGCACGTCCGGGTATGAAGAAGCGGCGGCGCAGGGCCTTGTTGCGGGCATCAATGCCGCGCGCCGCGTGCAAGGCGACGACTCGGTGGTCCTGGGTCGGCACGAAGCCTACATTGGAATTCTTGTAGATGACCTAATCACACAAGGCTGCCTTGAACCATACCGGATGTTCACGTCCAGGGCCGAGCATCGGCTCGCCTTGCGTATCGACAATGCCGATCTTCGCTTGACGTCGTTGGGACGCGACATTGGATTGGTACGTGATTCACGCTGGTCCCGCTATGAGGCCAGGCTCGCGCGGCTGGACGCGAATCGTGCCTCGCTCGAACGCACTCGCGTGCTCGTCGGTGGCCTGCACTCCACAGCGAGTGAAGCGTTGGGCCGGCCGACGGTCACAGTCGATGACGTCCTGTCTGCCGGCTGTGCTCTTGACCTGGATGACTCACGGGAAATCGACCGCGGCACCCTGGAGGCCGAGTGCAAGTACCGCGGATACCTTGTCCGCCATGCGCAGCAGCGGGCCCGCGTCGAGGCGCAGAGTGATCGCGAGATTCCCTCAGATTTTGTCTACCAGGGAATACCCGGGCTCTCCCGGGAGGTCGTTGAGCGGCTGACGGCGGTAAAGCCCGTCACCTTGGGACAGGCTGGGCGGGTTCCCGGCGTCACGCCTGCCGCCGTTGCGGTTGTGGCGTCGAGGGTGGCACGTTGGCGCCGGCACCCCGATCAACCGACAATGTGAAGCGTGGCCGAGCGCGAGACTCTCAACCGCCTCTCCCGCCGGCTCACCAAGGCTGC
>CAZLJG010000009.1:10400-26104 GCA_964559545.1 uncultured Solibacteraceae bacterium
GCGCCGAACATCCGCCTGGTCATGGTGGAGGTCAAGGTGCGCAAGTGCGCCTTTCTCCGCGAGGCCCTCCGTCAATTGGCGCTGGACCGTGGCTCCGTGGAAAACTGCCGGCTTGAGGAACTCCTCGCCCGACCAGAACTTCATGAATCTGCGGACATCGTGACCGTCCGTGCAGTCCGTCCGGACAAGAAGCTCTTCAGCGCGATGCAGGCGTTTCTCAGACCAGGCGGCCGCCTCTTTATGTTCGGCGCAGAGTCCTCCGCCAAACCCGAGTTCTCCCCGCCTTTTACGTCCGGCCACATCGAAGTACTGCTCCCGTCGATTGGCAGCCAGCTCGTGGTCCTCAACAAGAACACAAGACTTTTCTAGTCCGCTGGTCCGCAGTCCGGGTTGTTCCACGTGGAACATTGGTTGAACTTCGGACCGTGGACTGCGGACTTGCGGACCGCGTGTACGTTAGAATCCTTTGTCGCTGATGGCTCCAGATTAGTTTTTATCTCATATGACCAAACAAACAAGAGTCATCGCGGTCTCAAACCAGAAGGGTGGCGTCGCCAAGACGACGACCGCGATCAATCTGGCGGCCTCATTGGCCCTGGCGGACCAGCGGGTGCTGGTTATTGATATGGACCCGCAGGCGAACCTGACGTCCGGCGTCGGACAAAAAGATCAGTCGACCGAGGCCGGCACGATTTACGACGCGCTGACATCCGATGGCGTCACCGCCCGCGACTTTGTGTTGCCCACCGCGATCGACAACTTGTTTCTGGTCCCGGCGGACCGCCACCTCACGGGCGCAGAGATCGAGTTGGTCTCGATGCCCGACCGCGATCAGCGCCTGCGAAAATTCGTCAACGCCCTGCGCGGCGAGTTTGACTACATCTTCATCGACTCTCCGCCGTCGCTGGGACTCCTCACGCTCAACGCGCTCGTCGCCGCGGACAGCGTGCTGATTCCGCTCAACTGCGAATACTTCGCGCTCGAGGGCATTGCCGATTTGATGTCCACGCTCGATCGCGTGCGCGAATCGTTGAATCCAACACTCGACGTCGAAGGTGTGTTGTTGACGATGTATGACGACCGCACAAACCTGGGGCAACAGGTCGGCGGGAACATCCGCGAATACTTCGGAGACAAAGTCTTCACGACGGTGATCCCACGAAACGTGCGGCTCGGCGAAGCACCCAGCCACGGCGTACCGGTCATTCTGTACGACGCCAAATCGCGCGGCGCCGAAGCCTACGTCGCACTGGCCCGTGAATTTCTGTCCCGCGAAAGGAGCCTCTAAATGGCCACCAAACGCCCGGCCCTCGGTCGCGGTCTCAGTGCGCTGATCCCAAACACGGCCCCGCCGCCACCTCGCGAACCCGCTGTCGCCGACCGGCCGCGCGCCCAGGAACTCGACATCGATCTGCTCGTGCCGAATCCGCGGCAGCCGCGACTGCAGATGGATGACGCGAAGCTCGAGGAACTCGCGCAGTCGATTCGTGCCAATGGTGTGATTCAACCCATCGTTGTCCGCAAAGCAGGAGACCACTACGAAATCGTCGCGGGCGAACGCCGATGGCGCGCCTCTCAACGCGCAGGCCTGTTGAAGGTCCCGGTCGCCGTGCGCGAGGTGCCAGACGACAAGCTGCTGGAAGTCGCCCTCATCGAAAACATCCAGCGCGAGAATCTCTCCCCCATCGAAGAAGCGCAGGCGTACCGGCGACTCACCGACGAACTCTCGATGTCGCAGGACGCGATTGCCGCACAGGTTGGCAAGGACCGTGCGACCGTCGCCAACTACATGCGCCTGCTCCGTCTCCCCGCCGAAGTCCGCACGGCGCTGAACGAAGGCGCGCTCTCGATGGGCCACGCGCGCGCGTTGCTCTCGCTCTCAGACGATGCGGCGCAGCGGCGCGTGGGCCGCGACGTCATCACCCGCGGGTTGTCCGTGCGCGACACCGAAGCGCTCGTGCGCCGCGAGGTGGACGCGAAGCCAGGTGCCACGGCGAAACCTGAGCCGCCGCGCGTCGATCCAAACACTCGCGCCGCAGAAGATCAGTTGAAGCTCGCCCTGGGCACCCGCGCGCGGATCATCCGCAAGGGCAAGGGCGGCCGCATCGAAATCGACTTCGCCAACGAAGACGAACTGCAGCGCATCTTCGAACTGTTGACCGACGACAAGTAAGCCCTTCGGACCCCTGGACTCCTGGACCCCTGGACCCCGACCTATGGACGCGAAGCGACTGACCGAGTACGCAGATTGCGCAGGATGTGCGAGCAAGCTGGGCCCGGCCGAACTCGATGCCGTGATGGCCGGCCTGCCGTTCGCCCACCACGACGATCGGGTGCTCGTCGATTTCCGGACGGCAGACGATGCCGGTGTCTACCGGTGGTCGGACGACTCGGCACTTGTCCAGACCCTCGACTTTTTTACGCCGATGGTGGATGACCCCTATGTCTTTGGACAGGTCGCGGCCGCGAATGCACTGAGTGATGTCTATGCGATGGGCGGGCTCCCAAGGACCGCGCTGGCGATCGCGACCCTCCCCAAAGATGGGCCGCCCGCCGAGGTCATCCGGGAAATATTCAGGGGCGGCTCAGACAAACTGCGGGAGGCTGGGGTGGCGCTGCTGGGTGGCCACACCGTCACCGACCCGGAGGTCAAATTCGGCTATTCGGTCACCGGGGAGGTCCATCCCGATCGGGTGTGGAAGAACTCGGGGGCCCGCGTTGGTGACGTTCTGGTCCTCACAAAGCCCTTGGGCACCGGCATCATTGTTCGGGCCACTAAATTTGGTCGTTCCACAGAACAACAGCTCTCAGCAGCCGTTGAATCGATGGTCCGCTTGAACGCGGTGGCCGCAGATGTCGCCAGGCAGGTCCCGGTTGGTCAGATCGGCGCCTGCACCGACATTACCGGCTTCGGATTAGCAGGGCATGCGACCGAAATCTCGCTCGCAAGCGGCAACACCCTTGAGTTCGACGTGGACTCCCTACCCGTCCTGACGGGTGCAGTGGACCTTGCGGTCCAGAATCTCCCGTGTGGTGGCCGGTCGAATCAACGCCACTACGACCGCTTGAAGGTCGAGCCCGGTGTGCGACACGAACTCTTTCTGTTGTGTTGCGATCCCCAGACGTCCGGCGGACTCCTCTTTACGATCGCGCCAGACGCAGCCGATGGATTCATCGCCGCACAGCGCGCAGCAGGCGTTCCGGCGACCCGCGTGGGCGAAGTCGTCCCCCGATCAGATGATGGCGGCCTGGTCCGGCTTCGCTAGAGACCCAAGGTACATGGTATAAATGTGTGTTTTGCCGGGGCCGAATCGCCCCGGCGGAGGCCCCCAACGCTCATGAGTGCACGTTCGGCCGCCCGGCGATACGCCGCGGTCCTTTTTGAAGTCGTCAACAAGACCGGCGATGTGTCGCGTGCCGAGCGCGATCTCAAGGCGTTTGTTGATCTGGTCGATGGTCACCCGCAGCTGCGCGGCGTCCTTGCATCGCCCGCCGTGTCGGCCGTGCAGAAGAACGCCGTGTTGACCCAGGTGTTTGATGCCGCGGGCGACTTCACCGTCGAAGTGCGCCGGCTCGTGCTCATGCTCGCCGACCGCAACCGCCTTGGCAGCCTCGGTGATGTCGCGCAGGCGTTCACCGCGCGCGTCATGGAACACCAGAAAATCATGGACGCGCAGATCGTGACCGCCACGCCGCTGCCCGATGGCCAGCGCGCGTCGCTTGCCAAAGCGTTGAGCGCGGCGTCGGACGCCGACGTCCGCATTCAGGAATCCGTCAATCCCGACATCGTTGGCGGCATCATCGCCCGTGTCGGCAGCGTCGTGTTCGACGCGAGCCTCACCCGTCAACTCGAGAAGATGCGCCAGCGCCTGCTGGCCCAGGCGTAAGAACAACTTCAGGAACGATAGATGCAGATCAAGGCCGAAGAAATCTCCAAAATCATCCGTGACCAGATTGGCAACTTCAGCGTCGACGTTGACGTGGCCGAGGTCGGCACGGTTATCTCGGTGGGCGACGGTATCGCGCGCCTTCACGGCGTGGAACGCGCCATGGCCGGCGAAATGCTCGAGTTCCCGAACGGGCTCTTCGGCATCGCGCTGAACCTCGAAGAAGAAAGCGTCGGCGCCGTGCTCCTGGGCCGCTCGACGGGCGTCAAGGAAGGCGACACCGTCAAGCGCACCGGCCGCATCATCTCGGTTCCGGTTGGTGACGCCATGCTCGGTCGCGTCGTCAACTCCCTCGGCCAGCCGATCGACGGCAAGGGCCCGATTGCGACCAACCAGTTCCTGCCGATCGAGCGCCTCGCGCCCGGCGTCGTTGACCGCCAGCCGGTCAAGGAGCCGATGCAGACGGGCCTCAAGGCCATCGACGGCATGGTGCCGATCGGCCGCGGTCAGCGCGAATTGATCATCGGCGACCGTCAGACGGGCAAGACCGCCGTCGCCGTTGACGCCATCATCAATCAGAAGGGCCTCGACGTTGTCTGTATCTACAACGCGATTGGCCAGAAGCAGTCCACGGTCGCCCAGGTCGTCCGCACGCTCGAAGAAGCCGGCGCGATGGAATACACCATCGTCGTTTCGGCCGGCGCGTCGGATCCGGCGCCGATGCTCTACATCAGCCCGTACTCGGCGTGCACGATCGGCGAGTTCTTCCGCGACAGCGGCCGTCACGCCCTCGTGGTGTACGACGACCTTTCGAAGCACGCGCAGGCGTACCGCGAAATTTCGCTGCTCCTCCGTCGTCCGCCAGGCCGCGAGGCGTACCCCGGCGACGTCTTCTATCTGCACTCGCGTCTGTTGGAGCGCGCCGCGAAGATGAACAAGGAACTCGGCGGCGGTTCGCTGACGGCGCTGCCGATCATCGAAACGCAGGCCGGCGACTTGTCGGCGTACATCCCGACCAACGTCATCTCGATCACGGACGGCCAGATCTTCCTGGAAGCCGACTTGTTCAACCAGGGCTTCCGCCCCGCGATCAACGTCGGCAACTCGGTGTCGCGCGTCGGTGGTTCCGCGCAGATCAAGGCGATGCGCTCGGTCGCCGGCACGTTGCGTCTTGACCTCGCGCAGTACCGTGAACTCGCGGCGTTCGCGCAGTTCGGCAGCGACCTTGACCCGGCCACGCAGAAGCAGCTCAACCGCGGTCGTCGCCTCACGGAAATCCTGAAGCAGCCGCAGTATCGTCCGCTGCCCGTGGCCAAGCAGGTCGCGATCATCTTCGCGGCGACCAACGGCTACCTCGACAGCGTGGCGGTGGACAAGGTGCACGCGTACGAAGTCGAGTTGTACCGGTTCCTGGAAACGCAGCGTCCCGACGTGTTGACCTCGATCGCCGAGAAGAAGGTGCTCGACGAGACGATCAAGCCGGCGCTGCAGGCCGCCCTTGAGGAGTTTGGCAAGCAGTTCGCTGCGATGGCCTAACAGACCATGCCCTCACTGATTGACATGCGTCGGCGCATTCGCGCCGTCAAGAACACGCAGCAGATCACGAAGGCCATGAAGATGGTCGCCGCGTCCAAGCTGCGTCGCGCGCAGGAGCGCGTGGTGGCCACGCGTCCGTTCGCCAAGCAGGCCAAACACGTGCTCGCGAGCATCTCCGCGCGCGTGGATCAAACGAAGCACCCCTTGCTCGTGCAGCGCGAAGGCGTCAAGACCGGCAAGACCATGCTGATCGTGTTGTCGAGCGATCGCGGTCTGTGCGGCAGCTTCAACACCAACATCGTCAAGGCCGTCGGCCAGTTCCTGCGCGAGAATGCGGGCCGCGAAGTGTCACTCGGACTCGTCGGCAAGAAGGGCCGTGAAGCCCTGGGCCGCCGCGGCTTCCCGATCCGGTTTGAATACACGGCGTTGCCTAAGGTGATTGGGTTCGCTGAGGCCGAAGCGGTCGCCGCTCCGGCAATGGAAGACTTCATCGCCGGCAAGGTGGACAGCGTCCACCTCGTCTACAACGAATTCAAGTCGGTGATCGCGCAGAAGCTCGTTGTTGAGCAGTTGCTGCCGATGGCGCCGATTGAAGTGACCAAGGACACGGCGGGCGGCATTGAATACATCTACGAGCCGTCGCCGCAGCGGATCTTCGATGAACTGCTTCCGCGGTTGGTCGAAGCCCAGGTGCTGCGCGCGCTGCTGGAATCGTCAGCGGCCGAACATGCGGCGCGTATGACGGCCATGGATGCCGCGACGCGCAACTCGGCGGAAATGATCGAAGGCCTCACGCTCACCATGAACAAGGTGCGTCAGGCGGCGATCACACGGGAAATTATCGAAGTCGTGTCTGGAGCACAGGCGCAGTAAGTAAATGGAGCACGCGGGCTTCAGCCCGCGTGTGACCCAAGGGCTGAAGCCCTTGGGCTCCATCAGGAGAAGAGACACAAGATGGCAGTCGCAGAAGCAGTCAAAGTCGGCAAGGTCGTTCAGATCATCGGCCCGGTTGTGGATATCGAGTTTGCGGGCGGGTATCTGCCGGCGATCTACAACGCGGTGCGCATCACCGGGAAGGCGGGCGACGTCGAAGTCGACGTCATCGTCGAAGTCGAGCAGCACCTCGGTGAGAACCGCGTGCGTACGGTCGCGATGAAGCCGACCGACGGCTTGCAGCGCGGCATGACGGCGACCGACCAGGGCGGCCCGATCTCGATGCCGGTTGGTCCTGAGACGCTTGGCCGCGTGCTGAACGTGCTGGGCGAACCGGTCGACTTTCCGGATCGTCCGGTGAAGACGAATGTGCGCTGGCCGATTCATCGCGAGGCGCCGAAACTTGAAGAACAGTCCACCGAACTCAAGATGTTCGAGACGGGCATCAAGGTCGTTGACCTGCTCGAGCCGTACCTCACGGGCGGCAAGATCGGTCTGTTCGGCGGCGCCGGCGTCGGCAAGACAGTCATCATTCAGGAACTGATTCACAACATCGCCATGAAACACGGCGGCGTGTCGGTGTTCGCCGGCGTCGGTGAACGCACACGTGAAGGCAACGACCTCTGGCTGGAATTCCAGGAAAGCGGCGTTATCGATCCGAACGACTCCACGAAGTCGCGCGCCGCGCTTGTCTACGGACAGATGACCGAGCCGCCAGGCGCGCGTCTGCGCGTTGCGCTCTCGGGCCTCACGGTCGCCGAGTACTTCCGCGACGCCGAGAACAAGGACGTGCTCCTGTTCATCGACAACATCTTCCGCTTCACGCAGGCCGGCTCGGAAGTGTCGGCGCTGCTGGGCCGCATCCCCTCGGCCGTGGGCTATCAGCCGACGCTGGCCACCGAGATGGGCAACCTGCAGGAGCGCATCACCTCCACCAAGAAGGGCTCGATCACCTCGGTGCAGGCCATCTACGTGCCCGCCGACGACTACACCGACCCCGCGCCGGCCACGACGTTCGGCCACCTCGACGCGACGACCAACCTGTCGCGTGCGATCGCGGAACTCGGCATCTACCCGGCCGTTGACCCGCTCGCGTCCACCTCGCGCATTCTCGACCCGCGCGTCATCGGCGACGAGCACTACAACGTCGCGCGCTCGGTGAAGCAGATTCTGCAGCGCTACAAGGACCTGCAGGACATCATCGCGATTCTCGGTATCGACGAACTGTCGGAAGACGACAAGCTCACCGTGTCGCGCGCGCGAAAGATCCAGAAGTTCCTGTCGCAGCCGTTCTTCGTCGCTGAACAGTTCACGGGTCTCAAGGGCGCCTACGTGCCGATCGCCGAAACCGTGCGCGGCTTCAAGGAAATCGTCGAAGGCCGCCACGACGACATCCCGGAGCAGGTGTTCTACATGGCCGGCACGATCGACGAAGTCATCGAGCGGTCCAAGAAGCAGTAAGCGAAGACCATGGCTATTCCGACCCACCTGCGTCTTGAATTCGTCACCCCCGAGCGGGCGATTGCCCACGAGGATGTGGACGAGCTTCAGTTGCCTGGCGAGGAAGGATCCCTCGGGATTCTTCCCGGCCACACGCCCATGCTCGTGGCCCTGAAGGTCGGCGAGATGTGGTACCGCAAGGGCTCGGAGAAGTTCTTCGGGTACGTCGGGTTTGGTTTCGCCGAGGTGCTGCCCGATCGCGTCACGATTCTGGCGCGTATCGCCGAGAAGGCGGACGACATCGACCTGCAGCGTGCCGAGGCCGCGAAACGCCGCGCTGAAGAGCAGCTTGCTGAAGTGAAGCGCTCCGGAAACGAAGCGGACTACGAACGCGCGCGCCTTGCGCTGCTCCGTGCCATCACCCGGTTGCAGGTCTCGCAACACGCTCGGCGTCGCTGAGATTAATGGTGCAGGTGTCTTCGGCCGCCGTCACCCATCCGGGTCTACGACGGGAGGGTAACGAAGACGCCTTCCGTGCACGTCCGGACCTCGGCCTCTTCATCGTCGCAGACGGCATGGGCGGCCATGAGGCCGGTGAAGTCGCATCAGGACTCACCGTCAAAGTGGTGGAGTCGTTCATCAACGACACTCGCGATGCAGATCTCAACCAGACCTGGCCCTTTCCCTACGAAGTCGCTCGATCCCTCGAAGCCAATCGCCTGATCGCGGCCTTCCGGCTCGCGAATCGGCGCGTGGCGTCGGCAATCAGTGAAGATCCTGCGCTCAAGGGCATGGCCACGACGGCCGCCGCGATTCTGCTGGGACCGGAGGGGCACCTTCACGTCGCGCATGTGGGCGACTCGCGCGTCTATCTCCTCAGAAAGTCCAAACTCTCACAGGTCACCAATGACCATTCGTGGGTCGGCGAGCAGGTGCGCGCCGGCCTGCTGACGGACTCCGATGCGCAGCGCCACCCCTGGCGCAACGTGGTGACGCGCGCGATCTCCGGCGGCGACGACCCCGAGGTCGAGGTGGCCGACGTGGCCATCGAAGTCGGCGATGTCGTCATGATCTGCTCGGACGGCCTGTCGTCTGTGGTGTCGCTCGACGCCATCGAGTCAATCCTCAATACCCCAGGGTCCTCGGACCTTGAAGCCGTGGCCTCCGCGCTGATTGATGCCGCCAATGCCGGCGGCGGACCGGATAACATCACCGTCGTGCTGGTGCGGGTGGATGTTCGATAACCTGAGAAACCTGGTGCGCTACCGTGGGCTGATTCAGAGCCTGGTGGTGCGGGATCTGAAGGCGCGGTATCGGGGCAGCTTCCTCGGGTTCTTCTGGTCCTTCGTGAATCCCCTCATGTTGTTGCTGATCTACAACTGGGTATTTACCAACCTTCTGACCGGCGCCATCGAAGAAATTCAACCCTACGCGCTGTTCATGTTCTGCGGTTTGCTTCCGTGGACGTGGTTCTCATCGGCGCTCAATGAGTCCGCGGGATCGCTGATTTCCGGTGGCAACCTCATCAAGAAGGTGCTTTTCCCGGCCGAGGTACTGCCGATCGTCAGTGTGATCGCCAGCATGATGCACTTCGTGCTGGGCCTCCCGATTCTTGCCGGTTTCATGGTGTGGACGGGGCATCTGCCAGACTGGAATGAACTCTGGTGGTTCCCGGTCATCGTCGCCATCCAGTTCTTCTTCACGCTGGGACTCGCGCTCTTCCTGTCTGCGTTGACGGTGCACTTCCGCGACGTGCGCGACCTGCTGTCGAACCTGCTGACGTTCTGGTTCTTCGCGACGCCGATCATCTACTACTACAAGCTGTTCAAGCCCGTGGCCGGTGGAGGCGTTGATGCGACCGCCGCACTTAGCCAATACCTGCACTGGTTCAACTGGAACCCGTTCTTTCATCTCGCGGTGTCGTACCAGGAAGTGCTGTTCCATGTGGGGCCGTTCGGGCACAAGTGGTGGCTGCTCGGGCTGGGCGGCGGATCCGTGGTGCTGTTCCTGGCGGCGTACTGGTTCTTCGATCGTCTCCGGGATTCATTCGCGGAGGCGGTGTGAAGACGCCAGCCATCGTCCTCGACGACGTCTCGAAGATATACCGGCGGTACGGTGGCCGGCAGTTCTCCACGTTGAAGAGCGCTCTGCTATCTGGTGACCTTGTCAGAAAGCTGAAGCCTGAAGAAACGTTTCAGGCGCTGAAGCACGTGTCGTTCAGTGTGCCGAAGGGCTGCACGTACGGCGTGGTCGGGCGCAACGGATCGGGCAAGAGCACGGCGCTGAAACTGGTCGCCGGCATCACGAAACCCACCACTGGAACCGTCACTGTTCATGGGCGCATCTCGGCGTTGATTGAACTGGGCGCCGGGTTCCACCCCGAAATCTCCGGTCGGGAAAACGTTTTCATCAACGGCATCATGCTTGGCCTCTCGAAGCGGGAGATTGAACAACGCTTCGATCAGATCGTTGAGTTCGCCGAGTTGACAGAGTTCATTGACGCGCCCGTCAAGACCTACTCGTCGGGCATGTATATGCGCCTTGGGTTTGCCGTGGCCATTCACGTGGACCCTGACGTGCTGCTCGTCGACGAGGTGCTGGCCGTCGGCGACGAAGGGTTCACGCACAAGTGCCTCGACAAGTTTGGTGAGTTCCGGCGTCGCGGAAAGACGATCCTTCTGGTCACGCACTCGCTTGGCCTCGTGGAGCGCTTTTGCGATGAGGCTGTCTGGCTCGACGGCGGTGAGAAAAAGGCTGAAGGCGATCCCAAGCGCGTCGTTGGCGTGTATGTGACGGATGTCTCGAAGCAGGAAGAGACGTTCCTGGCGGCGACTGACGCGAAAGCCAGGGATGAAGCCGGTGGTGCCGGCCAGCCTGAACCCGAGAAGCCCGCGGCGCCGGATGCCATTCCGGAAAACATGAACGCGGCCGGCGAAGGCCGGTGGGGATCGGGCGGCGTGCAGATCACGTCGGTCGAGTTCCTTGATGCGACCGGTGCGCCGACGCAGGTGATTCAGAGCGGCGAATCTCTGCGCGTGGCGTTGGGCGTCAAAGCCTCAACGCCTGTGCAGGACTTCGTGTTTGGCTTCGGCATCTTCACGGCCGATGGCGTGTGGGTCTACGGCACCAACACCGACATCGAGCAATACGTCTCCGACCACCTCGAAGGTGAGGCCACGGTCAATCTGCTCCTCGAATCTCTCGACCTCGTCGAAGGCACGTACAAACTCGACGTCGCCGTGCACAAACGCGACGGCGGTCCCTACGACTACCACCGCCTGCTCCACACGTTTCGCGTGAAATCCCGCGTCAAGGACGCCGGCGTCTATCGCCCGAAACACAGCTGGACGTTCTCGGCTGGGGTCAGGTTCAAGGCTCCCGAGTAGGCAGCTTCAGGGGTTGGTGGGGAGGCTGGCCGGCCTCCGGCTCGGCTCCGCGGAAGAACGTCACTCCAGGGAACCCCTTCCGTGACGTTCTTCGAACTTCGCGTGTCGCGTCGCTCGCAGTCGGCCAGCCATCCTCCCCACCAACCCCTGAGGGGTGTCTCTCTGAGAGTGATAACCAGGCGCAGTGGTTCAGCGGTGACCGCTTTGACTTCGTCAACTTCGGAGCTGGCTACTGAAAGAAGTCCCCGATCGAATCAGCGGCCGGATTGAAGTAGTGACCGGCGAACCCGAGCAGAACGAACGCAAGGAAGATCGCGAGCATGGGCTTCCATGTCCTGCGGATGACGCCGCCGGTCCAGCCTGTTTGCTTCAGTCGCTGATACGCGCCGCCAGCGATCGCGCCATCCACGAGAATTTCAGCGAGCAAGTGAGGCGCGGACCAGATCACGCCGACCGCCGCGAAAAGGCCCACGATGATCGCGATGACCGCGAAGATGGGCAACAACTTCAGGCCGTCATCATCCAGGTCTGGCATCCACGAACTGGATGAACTCGATGAGCCATGTGAAGCTGGCGCGACCATGATCGGAGGTGGCGCCGATGGGCTGCCAAAAGCGGCCGAAGCCCCGGCACCACCGGATCGGCCACCCTCAAAGACTCCCCCAGGGACACTACTGCCTCCGCTCGAGCGTCCAGGCATCCGAAGGCTGGGGCCAGTCAGATCAAGCGTGTCCACCGTGTGTTCCACGATGTTGCTGCCGGCGTCTCGCTCTGCCTGCACCCCAAGCCACCGGTTCATGAGCGCCACAAACGCCGCGTATCCGAGCGCACACGCGACCGCATACCGCACCGGCATGTACCAAACCCCGGCCCACAATAGGAACGCCGACGTCAGGAATCCGACCGTCGCACCAATTCCAACCACAAGCAGCATCGTCAGACGCACGGCATGGGTGCGCTCGAACCTGGTTGCGAGGCGGGAAATGCGACGGGCGCGGTCTGGAGCCATTGGGGTGAAGGTCAGTCATATTTGACGACAAACCGACGGAAACTTGCGTTGATTTTATGCCTGCTGTATCGTGTAGGCATGCCTGCACAGCTGACAATTCGAGGAGTTTCGGATGAACTGAACCGTCGTCTGTCAGATCAGGCGAAATCCGCCGGCAAGAGCGTGAACGCTGTGGCACTGAGCATCTTGGAAGCGGCGGTTGGCATTAATGAGCGCCGACGGAGGCTGGATCGGTACATGACATGGTCTTCTCAGGACCGCACCGAGTTCGATGCGGCTCTGCGCGCGCAGAGAGGAATTGACCATGACCTCTGGCGCTGAAGCGGAACGAATCGGGAAGCTCGTCCTCGACACTTCCGCGTACTCGAGATTTCGGGCTGGCGACACCCGCGTCAGAGATCTGATCGCGGAAGCGGAACATGTCTTCGTTCCTGCCCCTGTGCTCGGTGAACTTCACGGTGGATTTGAAATGGGTTCTCGAACCCTGGAAAATCGAGTGGCGCTGAGCGAGTTTCTCAGCGAGCCATTCGTGCGAACCATCCCAGTCTCCGAAGGCGTCGCTCGGCACTATGGCCGCGTCTACGCTGGCCTGCGCCGCGCGGGCACTCCAATCCCCACCAACGACATCTGGATCGCAGCCTGCGCTCTTGACCAAGGGGCGTGCCTCCTCACGTTCGACCACGACTTCGACGCCGTCGCTGGTCTCGACCGACTCGTTCTTGACGGTGTCGAACCTGGGACAGACGACTGATGTTCCTTGCCTCACGAGCCGACGCCGCCGACTGGGCTTCCAGTGCACGCGCCGCGGGCCAGCGCGTCGTGTTCACGAACGGCGTGTTCGACCTGCTGCACCCTGGGCACGTCCGGTACCTTCAGGCGGCCAGGGCAGAAGGGGACACGATGATCGTCGCCATCAACTCGGATCGCTCGGTCAGCGCCATCAAGGGACCCACCCGCCCGATTACCCCACAACACGAACGGGCAGAAGTGCTCGGGGCATTGCGGTGTGTGGATGCCGTTGTTGTGTTCGATGAAGACACGCCGTTCGACATCATTTCGGCCGTCCAGCCCGACGTGCTCGTCAAAGGGGCCGACTGGGCCGAGGACAAGATCGTCGGCCGCGACGTCGTCGAGGCCCGCGGCGGCCGTGTTGTCCGCATGCCCATCGAACAGGGCTGGTCCACCACGGGGATCATAAAGAGCCTGCAGCCCTGAGATACGATGGTGGGTCGCACCACCTGTGTTACATCCGTCTGCGTCGCTCGCCTTTCGTTCCCTGCTGAAGTCAGCCGCCTCACGCGCGGGCCTGACCAAGGCCGTTCCACGTCTGGCCGGCCTCGGACCAGGGGCCACAGCCTTTCACGCGGCCGCCCTCGCACAAGATTCCGTCGTCGTCCTGGTCGTCCCGACCGACGCCGACGTCGAGCAGATGACCGGCGATGCCCGCTTCTTCCTGAGCGCGATGCTCGGATTGTCCGACAGCCAGGTGGCGCAGGCCGTGCTGCCCTTCCCATCGCAGGAGGTGGATCCGTACCGCGGCCTCGCGCCTCACCTCGAAGTCGCCTCTGCCAGAGCCCGGGCACTCACGGGACTCACCACTGGCACCGCGCGACTTGTCATTGCCTCCGCACGGGCGCTGCCGCCTCGCCTGAGTGACCCGGTTCGCTTCGCCGACGCAAGCCTGCTGCTGAAACCAGGCGTCGAGATCGATCCGCAGGACCTGCGCGTGCGCCTCGTCGACGCGGGCTTCATCCCTGAGGATCCGGTTGACCAACACGGCGAGTTTTTTGTGCGCGGTGGCGTGGTGGATCTCTACCCTGCTTCCGAAGCGCAGCCCATCCGCCTTGAGTTCATCGGCGACATCATCGAATCCGTCCGACAGTACGACGCTGCCACCCAGCGCTCTCTGAAGGCCCTCGATGCCATCACGCTGAGTCCACAGCGGGACCTGCTCCCCAAGCCCGGCACCAATGGCGACGACGTCCTGGACGATGACCGCTCAGCGTCCTTCATCTCGTACGCCAGGCGCGCCGGAGCGACATTGCTCGTCTACGAACTCGACGACGTGGCGCAGAAGGGGCTGGCCCTTGAGGAACAATGGCGGCAGGCGGCCGGCGATGCGCTGACAAGAAATCCAGCGGCGCCCTCGTACGAACACTTCGCACACTCATGGGAAGACGTGGCGGCCTGGCTTCAGCGTGCGCGCCGCATCACGCAGCTGGCGCTCGATGACACGCCCGACGAGCACGTGCCCTGTCAGCCAGTGCTCGAGTATCGCGGCCGTCTGGGCGACTGGGTGGAAGAACTTCGACGCGCACAGGAGCGTGGCGAAACCACAGTCTTCGTAGCGGCGACACCTGGCCGCGCTGAGCGAACGATCGAACTGCTGGCCGGCTACGAAGTCCGCGCGCGTGCAATTGGCGACAACGAAGACCTGGCTCGCGCGTCGGTCCTGGTCACCACCGGACATCTCTCGCGCGGATTCCATCTGCCGTCGGGCACGTTTCTGATCTTCGCGGAGACCGACCTCTTCGAGGAGGAACGCCGCAGCGGCGAAAAGCGCAAATCAGCGGCGCGTTCGTTTGTTTCCGACTTCCGCGACCTCAAGGTCGGCGATCTTGTCGTGCACATCGACAACGGCATCGGCAAGTTCGTCGGCCTGAAGAAGATGGCCGTGGGCGTGGGTGAGCCGCAGGAGTTTATGGAACTCCGCTACGCCGGCGAAGACAAACTCTTCGTGCCGCTCGACCGGCTCGACCTCGTCCAGAAGTACACCGGCGGCGCCGCGCCTGCGCTCGACAAACTCGGCGGCACCACCTGGGAGAAGGCCAAGACGCGCGTCAAGAAAGCGATGCGCGACATGGCCGAAGAGCTTCTGAAGCTCTACGCCGCGCGCAAGGCCGTGGCCGGTCACGCCTTCACCGCCGACTCCCACTGGCAGCAGGAATTCGACGATGCGTTTCCATATGACTTGACGCCCGATCAGCAGTCGGCGATCGCGGACATCACGAAGGACATGGAATCCACGATGCCGATGGACCGCCTGCTCTGTGGCGACGTCGGCTATGGAAAAACCGAAGTCGCGATGCGCGCGGCATTCAAGGCCGTGATGGACGGCAAACAGGTCGCGGTGCTCGCACCAACAACCGTGCTGGCGTTCCAGCATGAACGGACGCTGAAGGAACGATTCGGCGGCTTCCCAGTCCGGATCGACATGGTGAGTGGCTTCCGCACCAAGGGCGAACAGCAGGAGGCGCTTGAGAAACTCGCCTCCGGCCAACTCGACATCATTGTCGGCACCCACCGCCTGTTGTCGAAGGACGTGGTGTTCCGCGATCTGGGCCTGCTTGTTGTTGACGAAGAACAACGTTTCGGCGTGACGCACAAGGAACGCATCAAACAGATGCGCAAGAAGGTCGACGTATTGACGATGACGGCGACGCCGATCCCGCGAACGTTGAACATGTCACTGGTCGGCATCCGCGACATGTCGGTGATCGAAACACCGCCGCG
>CAZLJG010000010.1:0-3735 GCA_964559545.1 uncultured Solibacteraceae bacterium
CACGGCCTTGACTGATTCGATGGTGCCGAAGACCTCGCCCTGTGTCAGGACGCGACCGACGTCCGGCAACTCCACAAAGACAACGTCTCCGAGCTGCTTTTGCGCAAAATCCGTGATGCCGATGGCGGCCTCATCACCGGTCACGCGCACCCATTCGTGGTCTTTTGTGTACTTCAAATCAGTCGGATACATGCCAACTCCTCGAGCTGTGGGTGACGGTCGTCAGACCGTCTTCGGACGTTTGTAGAACGGTTCGGGAACAACAACGGCGGCCACACGCCGGCCGCGGATTTCAATTTGAATGGGAGTGCCCGGTTCCGATCGGGAGACCGGGACCATGGCGAGGCCAATCGCCTTCTTGAGAAACGGCGTCTGCGTCCCGCTCGTGACCACGCCGACGGTGTCGTCGCCGATGACCACCGGATAGCCATGACGCGCGATGGCGCGGTCCACCATTTCAAAGCCCACGAGCTTCCGCTCAAGGGTGCCGGTCTTCTGCGCCCGCAGGACGTCGGCGCCGATAAAGTCGGCCTTCTTCCAGCCGACGATCCAGCTCAGGCCGGCTTCAACCACTGTCGTGTGCTCGTCCATGTCGGACCCGCACAAACGCATGGAGGCTTCAAGGCGCAGCGTGTCGCGCGCACCCAACCCACAGGGCTTGATGCCATCGCCCGCGCCGGCGTCGAGCAGCGCGTTCCAGACCGCTTCGGCTTGGGCGGGCGGCACAAACACTTCGAATCCGTCCTCACCGGTGTACCCGGTGCGGGACACGGTCACGCGCACACCGGCGACTTCCCCTGTGGCAAACCAGTAATACTTGATCGCCGGGAGTTCAATCGCGGTGAGCCGCTGCAGGATCGCCTCGGCCTTCGGGCCCTGCACGGCAATCAGCGCATACCGCGAACTCGAGTTGACCACACTGGCATCGCCGCCGCGTTCCGCGACGCGCGCCCGGATCCACTCGTAGTCCTTCATGATGTTGCCGGCGTTGACGACCAGCATGAAATGCGTGGCCGTCATCCGGTACACCAGGATGTCGTCAACAAACGTCCCTTCCGGGGTCGTCAGCGCCGAATACTGGATCTGCCCATCCGCCAGCTTCGAGGCGTCGTTGGAGCTGATCCATTGGACCGCCGCCAGCGCATCCGCGCCGGCGATCTCAATCTGGCCCATGTGGCTGACGTCGAACAGGCCGGCCTGGGTGCGCACGGCCATGTGTTCGTCGATGATGCCGGTGTATTCAACCGGCATATCCCATCCCCCGAACTCCACCATTCGCGCGCCATGCGCACGGTGCCGGGCGTTCAAGGGCGTCTTCTTCAATGAGGCAGGGGGTGGCGTCGTCATCTCGCACCTATCAACGTACTATCGCGTCACGAATGGGTCAACCGCGACGATGGGACGCCACCCCTGCTGGGTGTGGTGTTCAGGGCGTGTCGTGCTTCCGGGGCCAGGCCAGGCGCAGCAGCAGAAACACCACCGCGATCGAGATGTAGAACGGTGCCGGGCCGAGGGATCTGCTATCGGGAACGGCGATCAGGAGGATCGGGAAGATCAGGCCTGTGACCAGCACCGCAAGCAGAACCTGGAGCAGAAAGATCAGGAACGCGCCCATGGGGACCTCCGTGTCAGACCACGAATGGCAGACCGCCGTTGCAGTTGAAGAACCACAGGGCCGCCGCTTCCGCCCGAATCGAGAAAATGAGCGAGCAGCCGGCCCAGTCGAGCGCATGGTACCAGCGGAGGTCTTTGGTGCACTCGTCGAAGTCGTTGGCGATTCGGCCCAGTTCAGCGACGTATTTGTCCCAGCATTCGCCCGGCGTTGAGCCCTGCTGGGTGTCCGCGAGGCCGATTCGCTTGATCACAGGCCGCGTCTGGCGGCTCGCTGCCAGGCGGGCTGATTCGGTGTCGATCCAGCGCCTTGTGATGGCCATTGAGGGGGACTGCCCCACGCCGGCTTCAAGAATGACCCGGGTCATGAGAAGGGCTTGCTGGCCGAAGTGACGGCTCGTGACAGGGAGCCGTTTGAGCAGGTCGAGCCCACGGGTCGCGGCATCGGACTCCTGCAGCAGGGTGAGCAGGCGGCTGACCTCCTCGGCCGTGCCGGTCGTGACTTTCGCGGAGCCGCCCTTGGTCAACACGGTCATCTGCCGGCCAGCGACCCGGAGCTGGAGGTGATCCTTCGGGGTCGTGATGGAGACGAAGGAGCCCTCGGCGGCGATCTCCTTCCGAATGGCGACATCCGCCTCAACGACTTCCACCAGCATGCGGTTGCCCGCTGCCCGCGTGACGGTGATCTCCGGCGGCACCTGCGCCTCGGCCGTCGTCACGCCGACGGACACAAGGGCGGTCAGTACGACCGCCGTGAACGGAACACGAGTGCGATTGATTCCCCTCATTGGCATCCTCCTCAGAATCCGAGACAATCCGCAAACGACGCGAGCGACAGAGCCTCGGCAGCGGCCCAGTCCAGATAGCAGCCCAATTGCGAGTCGTACCACCGCAGCGCATCGATGCACGCGTCCAGGGCCAACGTACTTTCCACGGTGGAGGTCGCGTACTCGACAAGACACTTCACCTGGTTCACAAGCTTTACGAAATCCACGAAATACAACATGTCTCTCCTCCTCTGTCATCAACTCACGGACATCCGTCGAGCGGTGACCCTGCAACAGTGAGAGCACGGCGGTCGCCATGGTGGGCGCCGGCGCCGTACCGCAATAACGCGCGGAGCGTGTGGTAACTGATGTCCAGCTCGTCACACGCCCGCCGTCGATTTCCTTCACAGCGATCAAGCACAAGCCGGGCGTACCGACTGCTCCACGCCCGCAACGACCGCTCGCACCGTGGTCGTTCCACCACAAGCGCCCGATAATCGCCGACCACGTCCGCCGGCAGGTCGTTGAGCGTCAGCCGCAGTGCGGGCGCGAGCGCCAGGGCGCGCTCAAGGACCCGCTCGAGCTGGCGGACGTTGCCCGGCCAGTCGAACGCGCACAAGGCTTCGATCACCTCTTCGCCCACAACCAGGCGCCGCAACCGCTGATGTCGACCCAGCAAGTGGTCCACCAACATCGGCACGTCTTCACGCCGTTCCCGCAATGGCGGCACCACGAGTTCCACCCCGGACAATCGGTAAAACAAGTCGGCGCGAAAGTGTCCCAGCTCCACCTGGGTCGTCAATTGCCGGTTCGTCGCAGCGATGACCCGGGTATCCATCGGTCGCGATTTCCCGCCGCCGACACGTTCAACGGACAGGTCCTGCAGCACCCGGAGCAACTTTGCCTGCGCGGCCAACGAGAGGTCGCCAACCTCGTCGAGAAACAACGTGCCGCCTTCAGCCAGTTCGAACTTGCCCTGGCGTCCTTTGACCCCGGTCGCAGTTCGTTCTTCAATCCCAAACAGCTCAGCTTCGAGCAGACTCTCGACAAGTGCTGCGCAGTTGACCGCGACAAACGGGCCTCGCGCTCTCGCGCTGGCCGCGTGCACGTTGCGCGCGACGAGTTCCTTGCCGGTTCCGCTCTCCCCCGTCACCAGCACGGTAAAGTGCGTCGCGCCGAGACGGGCGATCTGCGCGCACAATTCCTGCATGACTTCGCTTCGACCTACCAGCATGAAGCCCTCCGCGTGCCCCGACTTCAAGACTGATGCCACCCCAGGGCCACGCACCTGGTGGCCCCTCACACGAACCTCAGTCAGGCGATGGGTGCGGCGTTACCCGTTCGGGGCTTCCCATCG
>CAZLJG010000010.1:3745-8910 GCA_964559545.1 uncultured Solibacteraceae bacterium
CTTCAAGACTGATGCCACGCCAGACTGCACACCCGCTGGCCTCTCTCACGACACGCAGCACGACGATGGGTGCGGCGTTACCCGTGTGGCGTTTCCCATCGGCACACACCGCGATAGACCGGCCCGCCCTTACCCAATCGCGCAATCATCCAAGTGGCCACCAGTGCCGGGCGTGTATCCCCGTTGCACAGTTCGATGTAACTGCCTGGGCGCAGGCGCATCCGACTTTCGATGTACACCTCGCCGAGGCCTTCCTCGATGATGGCGACGTCTCTCCCCACCACACAGCGCCGCAACGTACGGGACGTCAGCTGTCGATCCATCGCTGTGTCTCCGGGGCGTACCGCACGATCCGAATTCGTCCTGTGACGCCGGCGATTCGCACGGCGTAGTGCCGGCCGCCGTGTGTCATCAGGGTTACAGAGCCGGACGAGGACGACCCGAGCGGTGAAAAGCTCGCAATGCCAGACGCGCCGAATGCCACCACGGCGCCGGTGAACTGTCCGGAGAGGTCCGGCACGGTGGCCGCGCGGCCAATCGCGGTCCGCGGAAACCATGCACCGATCGTGTGCGCGTCACCGGCACACGTATCGACAGCAGCCAACACGTCGGCCCGCAGGAGTCCGTCGCCGTCTGTGTCGATACAGCGCCTGAAGACCCACCCATCGCCGACCAGGTCAAACACGAACCCGGTGTGGCGCCCCGTCATGACAGCATGTTGGCGCGCCGCACGAAACTGCCCCGCCAGATAGTTCGCGGCCTGCCGCCCATCCTGGGCATCACGCGCTCCCATCACCCCCGGCGCGCCCACCGTCATCACCGTGGCCACAAGGGCCACGGTGATGAGGACGTCGACGACTGACGCGCCGGTGTCGTGTGTTACCACCCCGATCCCTTCGGCGGCGCCACGATCACGAGCGGCTTCAGGGTCAGAAAGCTCTTCTCGCCGATGCCGCGCACGTTCATCAGGTCCTCCACCTTCTTGAACGCGCCGTTCTTCGTCCTGAACTCGACGATACGGAGGGCGGTGGCGGGGCCGATGCCCGGCAGTTTCTCGAGCTCGGCGGCAGTCGCGGTGTTGAGGTTGATCGGGGCCGGAGCTTCAGCGGCTGCGGGACGCACGGCCTGGCGGGTTGCTTCCTGTGCGGAGACGACGGGTGTGGCGGCGACAGCGATAACGGCAATCACGACGAGGGCGGACAATGTGCGGAACATGGCGTATCTCCTGAGTGAGCCTGGTGTTCCATACACCAGGCATGTGATTGGGCCGGCGCAGCCGCTCGCTTCCTGACTGCAGGGTCGGGAGTCCGCATGGTCTGTGCGGGTCGGCTGGCCGGGTCCCGGCCCCTCGGGACTGCAGGACGCGGGCCAAGGCTGCCACGCGCTGATATGTCAGCCGAAGTTGTTCAGAAGATTGGGCATCGGCGCGACGTACCATCGCGCATGACTCGCGCCGGGCACGCGACTGACTACTGGTGTTGCGGAGAGAGGTGTTGAGAGTGGTTCAGGCGCCTACCGGCGTTGCCTGCTTGAACCACGCCACGGTGTGGCGCAGGCCGTCTTCGAGTGAAACAGCCGGTTCATAATCCAGAAGCGTGCGCGCTTTGGTGATGTCGGCCTGTGAATGCCGGACGTCGCCCTCACGCGGTGGTGCGAGGATGGGCTCAACAGATGTGCCCACCACCTGCTGGAGCGCGCGGACGAGTTCGAGCACCGACACGCTGCGTCCTGTGGCCACGTTGATGGACTCGCCGGCCACACCAGGCGCGGTCGCAGCGCGCAGGACCCCGTTGACCACGTCGGTCACATACACAAAGTCGCGAGTCTGCGAGCCGTCGCCGAACACCGTCGGCGCCTGCCCACGGAGGAACGCATGGATAAACAAGGAGATCACGCCGGAATACGGCGAGTCCGGACTCTGCCTCGGGCCAAACACGTTGAAGTAGCGGAGCGAGACCGTTTCCAGCCCATAGAGCGACGTGAACATCCGGCAGTACTGTTCGCCGATCAGTTTCTGGAGGCCGTACGGCGTGACAGGGGTCGGCGCCATGTCCTCGCGTTTCGGCAACTCCGGCGAGTCGCCGTACTCGGCCGATGATCCGGAGAACACCACACGTCGCACACGGGCATCGCGGGCCGCCACCAGCACCTGCAACGTGGCGTCCACGTTGTCGTGATTGGTCCCGATTGGATCGGCCACCGAGCGCGGAACGGACGGGACCGCGGCCATGTGGAGGACGTAGTCCGCGCCCGTCACCGCCCGCGCGGCGACACCCGGGGTGGCGAGGTCACCTTCGATGACCTCCACTCCGGCGGGGATATTGGATCGCAGGCCGCTCGAGAAGTTGTCGGCGACGCGCACGGATTCCCCGCGCGCGCGCAACGCTTCCACGAGGTGGGATCCAATGAACCCCGCGCCGCCGGTCACCACATAGAGCGCCATCAGCTACCGAGGCCAGCCGGTCTGCGGCAGGCCAGGCGTCACACGCAACGCGTTCTTGTAATACAGCTTCTTGAGGACCTCGTCCGGCAGGTCCATGCCATACAACTTCCAGAACGCGTGGTAATCCCGGTAGTAGTCGAAGTACTCGTCGGCGGTCTCGAACACGCGCCAGTAGTACGGGAACTCTTCCGGATAATACGCATCCTTCCCGAAGAGCACGCGGTCCTGATACTTGATGAAGAACTCGCGGGCCGCCCGCGGCTGTCGGGCAAAGTCATAGAGGACCGCGCCCACTTCCAGCACGGCGTTCGGAGCCTTGTCGAGCAGTTCCGCCGCCTTCTTCAGGTTGTTGCCGTAGTAGGCGAAGTGCGCGCCGATGAAGCGCGTCTTCGGATTGGTGATGAACAGCTCATCCCGCTCCCGCTGCAGGTCTTCAAACTTCGGGCGGCCGGGCATGTAGTTGCGGCGGTCCTCAAACAACGCGAGTTCGAGCCAGCGTTCGTTCTGGAAGTCCAGCGGCGAGAAGAACTCTTCGGGCTCCGCCGTGTGGATGATGACCGGAATGTTCAAGCGTGCGCAGGCGTCCCAGATGGGCTTGAGCAGCGGATCGTTCACCTTCACCAACGTGCCGTCGGTCTTCTGCGTCTGCAGGCCCAGGTTCTTGGCGATCTTCAGGCCGATGGCGCCGTTCTTGACCGCCGCTTCGAGGTCGGCCACCGCTTTGGCGGCCCAGCCGGGCGCGTCGGGCTGATTCCAGTTCACATTGGCAAACACGGCAAACCGGTTCGCGTACTTCGTGCTCTTGATGTAATCGACGCGCCCCTTGACCTGGCCGGGATCCGATCCGCCGCTCAGGTTGACGAGGATCTGAAGGTTCAGCGAGTCCATCTCCTTGATGGTCTGCTCGATGTTCAGATCAGACACGCCCAGGTGGCTGTGGATGTCGATGACCGGATACTTCGCACGCGGCACGAGGTGTTCTTCCACGACCAGGGTGGAACGCGGCCGGTAATCGAGGATCGACGGCGCGGGAAACTCCGGGAACATGCAGCTGCCGGGACGCTGGAGCGTGGTGCCCGAGGGACACACGCCGTTCACCGGCGGCACGATGCGCGAGCACTGTTCGGGCGCGATGAGCGCGGTGCCTGCGGGGCACTGGCCATTCACCGGGGTGATCACGGCGCCCCGCCCACGTCCACCGCCGCGGGCCTGTCCGGCACCGCGCCCGGCCTGCCCGGCCTGGTCCGCCTGCATCGACACGTCCGACGAGGCTCCAGCCGTCTCAATGGTCACCAGCGGCGCCCACGCCATCACCACAAACGCGGCAGCCACCCACAGCATGTATTTCAGATTCTTCATGAGATCACCCCTCCAGGGGCCCTACTCTACCTTTGTTCGCGAGCCTTACAAAGTTCCGTCGTGGTGAACAATAAGCCGAATTTTGTCGAGGACGATCATTCCTCTAGGCCAGTCATTGCTGACTGGCTCAAGCAGCCTACCCGGAGGCTTCGGACGGGCCGTCCTCAAACGCCTCCCTATTTGGCCTTGCTCCGTGCGGGGTTTTGCCTGCCATCTGCCTTACAGCAGACGCGGTGCGCTCTTACCGCACCTTTTCACCCTTACCTCTCGACTCAGCCTTTCGGCTTCGCTCAAGGCGGTATATTTTCTGTGCCACTGTCCTTCAAGTTACCCTGACCGGGAATTACCCGGCGCACTGCCCTGCGGAGTTCGGACTTTCCTCCCCTCGACTCCTCCCGGAGGATGAGTCGAACGGCGATCGTCTCGTTCACCACGACGGAAAGGCCATTGTCCCTTATCCGTCGGCCTCCTGGGAAATCCGGTATTGCTCGAGCTTCTTGTAGAGGTTGCTGCGAGGCGTATCGATCACTTCCGCCGTCTTCGAGATGTTCCAGGCGTTTTCACGCAACTTGGCCACCAACCACGCGCGTTCAGTCGTCTCCTTGAACTCCCGCAGCGTCGCCGCGGTATCCACAGGGCCCGACAGCGCAGATGCGGATGCGGGCACCGCGGTAGTCGGACGCGGGTCGCTGCCATCGGCCGGCCGCACGACCGCTCGGACATCGGCGCCCTCGATGACATCCCGATCACTCATGATGAGCAGGCGCTCGACGACGTTTTTGAGTTCACGCACGTTGCCGCGCCATCGCGCCTGCTTGAGCGCCTCAAGCGCTTGTGCTGAAAACCGCGCGGGCCGACGGTTGTTCTCCCGCGAGAACTGCGCTGAAAAATGCGCGACGAGCGCCGGGATGTCGTCGAGCCGTTCCCGCAGCGGCGGCGCATGCAGGGGGATGACACTCAAGCGGAAATACAGGTCCTCGCGAAACCGGCCCTCGGCGATTTCGTGCTCGAGGTCCTTGTTGGTGGCGGCAATCACCCGCACGTCCACCTTGATGGTGCGCGCCGATCCGAGCCGCTCGACTTCGCCTTCCTGCAGCACACGCAGCACCTTGGCCTGCGTCTTCGGGCTCATGTCCCCGACCTCATCGAGGAAGATGGTGCCGCGGTCGGCCTGTTCGAACTTGCCGGTTTGTTTGTCGGTTGCGCCCGTGAAGGCGCCGCGCTCGTGGCCGAACAACTCCGACTCGATCAACTCCTCGGGAATCGCCGCGCAGTTCACCTGCACGAATCGTTCTTTCGCGCGCAGGCTGTTGCGGTGGATGGCGCGCGCGATGAGTTCCTTGCCGGCGCCGCTCTCGCCCAG
>CAZLJG010000010.1:8920-25171 GCA_964559545.1 uncultured Solibacteraceae bacterium
CGCACCTGGTCCATCACCCGCTTCAGCCCTGAGGTGTCGCCCACCACCTGGTGACGCGTCTCCAGCGCTGATCGCAGCTGGCGATTCTCCTTGCGCAGGCTCCCGAGTTCGAGCCCCTCGCGCACCGCATCGATGACGTAGTCCTTCGACAGCGGTTTCTCGATAAACCGAAACGCCCCCAAACGACCCGCTTCCAGCGCCGTCGTTGTCGTGCCGTGCGCGGAGACAATCACCACCGGCAAGGCATCGTTGATGCCGCGGAGGCGGCTGAGCGCTTCGAGCCCATCCATGCCGGGCATCTTGACGTCGAGGAACACAAGGTCCGGGTGTTCCCGTTCCACCATCGTCAGGCCTTCCTGGCCGGACCCGGCGACGATCACGTCGTAACCGTCGTACTCGAGCAGCATCCGCATGGTGTCGCGGATTGCAGCTTCGTCATCTACCACCAGAATGCGTGCCTTCATGCGGGATCCAGAGTCACGGCGTAAATCGCCCGTTCATGCGTCAGTGGGTCGAACACGTACACCGCCACCACCGTGCCTGGCGCGAAGGTGGAGACGAGCCGTTGAAAGTCGGCGACCGAGGTCACCCTCTGTCGGTTGAGTTCGATGATGATGTGCCCGCGTCGCACACGCGCCTGACGGGCGGGGCCGGCGGTGTCCACATCAAGCACCTGCACGCCCTTCAAGGTGTCCGGCAGCGCGAATCGCTTGATCGTCGCTGCGTCCAGTTCACGAACGGTGATCCCCAGCGGGCCCTGCTCGGGACTCAACACCGGACGCACACCACCGGGAACGCTGGCCGGCCGCACGGTCGGTGGCAACGGCCGCTCCGTGAGCTTGACCGACACGGTCAGCGTCCCGGCATCTCGCGTGACGTCGAGCCGGATCACGGTGCCTGGCACGCGCGCGGCGATTTCGCGAATGAGCGCCTGGTCGTCGTTGATGGGCCGGCCGTCGATGGCGGTAATGACGTCGTAGGGCCGAAGGCCCGCACGCGCGGCTGGCGTGCCTTCCGGCACCTCCTGAATCAAGGCGCCGCGATCAACTCCGAGTGACAACGCCGCCTTCAGGCCGGGTGTCGCCGCCGTCAACATCACACCCGCATATCCGCGTGCCACACGGCCACGCTCACGCAACTGCGGGAGGATTGACAGCACCTGATTGATGGGAATGGCGAAGCCGATGCTCTGCGCCTGCGAACTGATCGCGGTGGTCATCCCGACCACCTGCCCGGCGCTGTTGATCAGCGGGCCGCCGCTGTTCCCGAAACTGATCGCGGCATCGGTCTGGATGAACGCGTCAAGACTCTGGTCGAACAACTTGCGGCCGAGAAAGCTGACCACTCCGACGGTGACGCTGTGGACGTACCCAAGCGGATTCCCAATGGCGCAGACCCACTCGCCGACTTTTATCGTCGAGGAGTCGCCGAGCGGCGCCGCCGGCAGCGGCCCGTTGGCAGAGACATGCAGCAGTGCCACATCGATGGCGGGGTCGATGCCGACGACGGTCGCCCGCAGCGCCCGCCCGTCATTCAGGGTCACCGTGACGCGGTCCGCGCCTTCGATGACGTGGTGATTGGTCAGGATGTACCCCGCAGGGTCGATGATGAACCCGCTGCCGGATCCTTCGCGGGGCACGCCGTTTTCATCCGACATCTCGCGTTGAAACCGGCGCGGGGTCTGGCGCCCGCGATCGTCACGCGCGACGGCATCAACATTCACCACCGTGCCGTTGAGCCGTGCGGCCACTTCTGCAAAATCAACGGCGGCGCCGGCAGGGCGCACGGCCGGCGCCATCGAGATGGACAACGGATGCGTCTCGAGTGCGGCCGGTGCGAGCACTCCGCGACGCACACCACCGGGCGCGCCGCCTGCGACCACCAGGCCCAGCAGGAAGCTCACCACGGCCGCGAGGCCAACCGCCGTCAACGCGTGCACCCTCATGCCTGTGAGGCCATTATAAGAGCCTGAAACTGGGCCTCATCGAGCACCGTCACACCGAGGGCCTGCGCCTTCTCCAACTTCGATCCCGCCTCTGCCCCCGCCACGACATACGTGGTCTTTTTCGAGACAGATGATGAGACCTTGCCGCCGAGGGCTTCGATCTGCGCGGCGGCTTCGTCGCGCGTCATGGAGGCGAGGGTACCGGTCAGCACAAACGTCTTGCCGGTAAAGGCCCGGAGGGTGTCGGCATCTCCGCCGTGCGCATCGGCCATATGCACGCCCTGCGCCGCCATGGCATCCAGCACAGTCTGATTACGTGGGTCATCCAGGAACGCCCGCACCGAGCGCGCCACGACGGCGCCCACGTCAGGGACCGCTTCGATCTGTTCAACTGGCGCGGCCCGAAGCACCGCCATCGATCCGAACGCCCGCGCAAGCGCCTTGGCGACCCCTTCCCCCACGTGGCGGATGCCGATGCCGTGCAACACGCGCCACAACGCCGCCGTTCGGCTCGCGCTGATCGCCGCGACCAGGTTCGCCGCCGACTTCGGCCCCATCCGATCGAGTGCGGCAAGTGTGTCGGCGGTCAGGTTGTACACATCCGCGTAGGTGTGAACGTGTCCGAGGGTGACCAGTTGATCAACGAGCGACTCGCCAAGCCCCTCAATGTCCATCGCGCGCCGGGACGCAAAGTGCTGCAATCCGCGACGGATGCGCGCCGGGCATGAGATGTTGTCGCACCGCCACACCACTTCGTCTTCAGGTTTCGTCAATGGCGACTGGCACGCCGGACACTGGGTCGGCATCACCCACGGGGCACTGTCGGCGGGTCGTTCAGCCAGCACCGGACCGAGCACCTTCGGGATGATGTCGCCCCCCTTTTCGACCAGCACGAGGTCGCCCTCCCGGATGTCCCGCCGCGCAATCTCCTGCTCGTTGTGCAAGGTCGCCATCTGCACGGTCGTGCCCCCGAGGCGCACCGGCTCCAGCACGGCGTACGGAGTCACGGCGCCCGTCCGCCCGACGTTCACGGCGATCTGTTTCAGACGCGTCCGCGCCTGCTCCGCCGGGAACTTGAAGGCCACCGCCCAACGCGGAAACTTCGCGGTCGCCCCCAGCGCCGCTCGCATCCCCACATCGTCGAGTTTGATGACGACACCGTCGGTCTCGAACGCGAGGGCGTGGCGCGCCTCCCGCCATTCCTCACAGAATGCAATGACGGCATCAACATCGGGGCACAGGCGATGGTGGCGCTCGACCGGGAGTCCCCACGCCTGCAACTGCGCCAGTGTGGCGTGGTGGCTGGTCGCCACCGCCGGACTGCCGCTTGGCAAGACCACTTGATACAGGAACGCGCGCAATCCACGTCGACTCACGACGGCGGTATCGAGAGTCCGCAGGGTGCCGGCTGCGGCGTTTCTGGGATTGGCGAACGTCGGTTCCCCCTCGGCTTCCCGTTCATCGTTCACGCGCTGGAAGTCCGCTCGCGGAAAGTAGACCTCACCGCGCAGTTCGACGAGGGCTGGATGCGACTCGGGAGGACCGGCCAGTGTGAGAGGAATCGCACGGATGGTGCGCACGTTTGTGGTGACGTCCTCGCCCTGGACGCCGTCCCCGCGTGTCACGCCTCGCACCAGGCGTCCCCGTTCATAGGTCAGCGCGATGCTCAACCCGTCGATCTTGAGTTCAGCCACGTACGGCATGGGCGTGGTCTCCGCCACCCCGAGCGCGCGGCAGAGGCGCGCATGAAACTCCCGGAGTTCGTCCGCGCTGTATGCGTTCTCAAGACTGAGCATCGGCTCCAGATGCGCCACTGTCGGGAACCCGTCGGCGGGCCGCCCGCCCACGCGCTGGGTGGGCGAATCCGGATCCACGAGGTCCGGGTGCGCGGCCTCGAGCGCCGACAGCTCGCGCATCAGCGCGTCGAACTCGGCGTCTGAGATTTCGGGGGCGTCGTGGACGTAGTACCGCTCCTCGTGGTACCGCAGGAGCTGTCGCAGTTCGTGGATGCGGGTGGCGGGATCCACCGTCGTGATCAGCGGTCGCGCTGCAGGACGTAATCGACCAGTGACACCAGGCCGTCACGTTCCACGGACGCAGGAAAAGCCTCGAGCAGATGCGCGCGCGCGGCCTGCCCATACGTCAGCGCCCGCTCGTAGGCGGCGTCGGTCGCGCCGTGGGTCGCCAGCATGCTCTTGATCGAGTGCCACGCTTCTGGTGTCACCTGGCGGTCCGTCACCACCTGTTGAATCAACGCGGCCACTTCCGGTCCCGTGCGCTGCTGCAACAGGATGATCGGCAGGGTGACTTTACCTTCGCGAAGGTCGCCGCCAATCGGCTTTCCGAGTACCTTTTCATCCGACGTGTAATCCAGCACGTCGTCCACAATCTGGAACGCGATGCCGAGGTTGAAGCCGTACTCGCGCAGGGCCACACGCTGGGCATCGGAACAGTTGCCGAGCACGCCGCCGATTTCCGCGCAGCCTGAGAAGAGGAATGCGGTTTTGCGTCGGATGATTTCGAGGTGTTCTTCTTCGGTGATGGCGGCGTCGCCCATCTTGGTGAGCTGATACAACTCGCCTTCGATCATGCGGAGCGTGACTTCACACAGCAGCCGGACCACCTCGAGCGAGTCCTGCGTCAGGGCCATCGCCATCGATCGGATGTAGAGATAGTCGCCGAGGAGCACGGTGACGTCGTTGCCCCAGCGCGAATGCGCGGCGAGGCGGCCACGCCGCGTCTCGGCTTCGTCGATGATGTCGTCGTGCACGAGCGTGGCCGTGTGGATGAACTCCACCACTGCCGCGTTGAGGACGTCCTTGGTGCCCGTGTATCCGCACATCCGCGCCGCGAGCAGCAGGACGGCGGGGCGCACCCGCTTGCCGCCGCTCATCTGAATGTAGCGGCCCATCTGCGGAATCAGCTCGACCTTCGACTCCAGGTGCTTCGCAAATTCCTGCTCCACGCGACTGAGCGCGTCGCGCACCGGTTCAAAGATCCGGCCGAGATCCGGTACGGATGTGGCAGATGGGTTCACTGGGCTGTGTACTCGGGAAAACGTGCGTTTCGTCTCAAGAATCAGACCACAGCCTTCGCGGGGGTGTCAACGCGCCGACGGCCGAGATAGGCCTCGAAGTTGGCGCGCAGGCGGTCTGCCATCGCCGCGGTGGTCACGCCGCGCAGTTCCGCAACGGCGGCGATCGTCTGCGCCAGAAAGGCCGGCTCGTTGCGTTTGCCCCGGAACGGCACCGGCGCCAGATAGGGCGCGTCGGTTTCCACCAGCAGGCACTCGTCGGGCAGCGCCCGGACAACATCGCGGAGCGCGCCCGCTTTCGGAAATGTCACGATGCCGGGGATCGAGAGGTAGAAGCCGAGGTCCAGCGCTTTCGTGGCTTCCTCCTGCGTGCCCGTAAAACAGTGCATCACGCCGCGCACACGCCCCTGCCCCGCCTCGCGGAGGATCGCATGCGTGTCATCAGTGGCTTCGCGCGTGTGGATCGCGACCGGAAGGTCGAGTTCCACCGCAAGCGCCACTTGCGCGGCAAACACCTCGTGCTGGACGTCCCGCGGCGCCTTGTCGTAGTGGTATTCCAGTCCCATCTCACCCAGCGCCACCGCATTCACGCGGGCCACGGCGGCACGCACGACACGCTGCACATCGGGAATGCGTCCTGCGTAGGCAGCGGCACGATGAGGATGCACCGCCGTTGCGTAACAGACCTCGGGCCACGCGGCCTGCACGACGGGCACACGGACAAATTCCTCCTCGGTGTCCGACGAAAGAATGCACATCACCCGTGTGACGCCCGCCGCACGGGCGCGTGCCACCACCGCGTCAAGGTCGTCGACAAACGCCTCGTCGGCGATGTGGCAGTGCGAATCGACCACTACTTGATCCGGGTGCCGGGCGCCGGGGTCTCTTCGAAGGCCACAAGCGTCGCCTTGCCGCCGTCCGCACTCGCCGCCAGGATCATGCCGTTGGACTCAATGCCCATCAACTTCGCGGGCTTGAGATTCGCGACGATGGCGACTGTGCGACCCACCAACTGCTCGGCTTCGTACGACTCCGCGATCCCTGCGACGAGCGTCCGCTGTTCGGAGCCAAGGTCGATCTTCAGCTTCATCAGCTTCTTCGAATTTGGGACCTTCTCGGCTTCGAGCACCTTCGCCACGCGGAGATCGATCTTGAGGAAGTCCTCAATCGAGATGCGTGATTCAAGGGGCCACTGCGAGGCAGGAACCGCGACGGCACCCTCGGGTGTTGCAGGTGCTACAGGTGTTGCAGGTGGCGTGGGTGGTGCAGGTAGTGTCGGTTCGCTCACAACGGTCTCCTTCTTCGGTTCCAGTCTTGGCCACAGGGCGTCCTTCACGGCGACCAATCGATCACCGGACGTACGCCACGTGCGCGCCGTGTTCCATGTCGCAGCCGCCGAGCCTTCACCCAACCGCAGCAGAATTTCGTTCGCAGACGCTGGGATGACCGGCGACAGCATGACCGCGGCGAGCCGCAAGCCTTCGGTTGCATTCCACAACACGCGGTCCAGGGCCGTCTGGTCGGTCTCCTTGGCGAGGTGCCAGGGTGCGGACGTGGCAATGTATTCGTTCAAGCGGTCCACCCACCGGAACACGGCGGCACACGCTTCATCGAGCGCCAGGCGTTCACAGGCCGCCTGCCACTCCGTGGCCACGCCTGCGAACGCGTCCGTGAGCACCGGATCCGCGGCCGTGGCCACCAGTCGGCCCTGCCGATACCGGCCCACCATCGACGTCAACCGGCTCACCAGGTTGCCGAGGTTGTTGGCCAGGTCGGCGTTGTACTTTTCTTCAAAGCGATCCCACGAGAAGTCGCCGTCGTTGCCGAAAACGATTTCCTTCGTGAGATACAGCCGCAACGGATCCGGACCGAACTTCTCCACCGCCGCCAGTGGATCGATGACGGTGCCGAGCGACTTGCTCATCTTCTCGCCCTTGAACAACACCCAGCCGTGACCGAAGATTTGCGTCGGCAGCGGCAGACCGGCACTCAGCAACATGGCGGGCCACACCACACAGTGAAACCGCGTGATGTCCTTGCCGACGATATGCAAGACCGTACGGTCGGACTCCCCCGTCTGCGTCCACCATCGTTCAAACAACGCATCGTCGGCGCCAAAACCCACCGCCGCGGCGTAGTTGATCAGGGCGTCGTACCAGACGTACACCACGCTGCCCGGGTCGTTCGGCAGCGGAATACCCCACGCCTGTCCTGCGCGACTGACTGAGATGTCTTCGAGGCCACCTTCCAGCAGGCGCAGCATCTCGTTTTTGCGCGACTCCGGCGCGACAAAATCCGGGTGCGCGGCGTAGTGCGCGAGCAACGCGTCGCGATACTTCGACAATTTGAAGAAGTAGTTCTTTTCCTTGATCCAGTCGGGCGTCGTGCGATGGACGGGACACTGCCCGTCAATCAAGCCCTTTTCCGGCTTGAACTCCTCACACGACACGCAGTACCAGCCCTCGTAGACACCTTCGTAGATGTCACCCGCCGCCAGGGACCGCTGCACCATCGCCTGCACCGCCACCTTGTGGCGGGGCTCCGTGGTGCGGATGAAGTCGTCAAAGGAGACGTGCAGCCGCGCCCACACCTCGCGAAACTCCTGCTCCATGCGGTCGCAGTACGCCAGCGGGTCCAGGCCCTGTTCCTTCGCGCGCTTGAAGACGTTCTGTGAGTGCTCGTCATTGCCCATCACAAACCGCACGTCGCGCCCCATGAGGCGGTGATACCGCGCGATGACGTCGGCGGCAATCTTTTCGTACGCCGTGCCCAGGTGGGGCCGGTTGTTGACGTAGTCGATGGCGGTAGTCAGATAGACACGGGACATAAGGGCTGCTGTAACGGCCTATTGTACCAGCCCCTCAGCGCGGAACGAGAAGTACTGCGTGTCCGCCAGAATCATGTGATCCACCACCGGCACACCGACGACGTGCCCCGCCTGTGCCAGGCGGAGCGTCAGCCTGATGTCCTCCTTGCTGGGCTCGGGGTCACCCGACGGGTGGTTGTGAAACAACACGACGCCTGACGCCCCGGCTCCGACCGCCACCCGGAAGATGTCCCGAGGGTGGGCCATCGAGGCATCAAGCGCCCCGACGGAGTGAATATGTGTGCGCAGCAGACGATGTTTGGTGTCCAGGAGGACGAGTCCGAATCGCTCCACCGGGAACGCCCCGAACCGGGGCAGCAGATAGTCCGCACTCTCAGCCGGATTCGCGAATCTGGGGCGTACGGCCGGCGACCGTGCCAGCGTGCGGCGCCCCAATTCCAGCGCGGCCTGTACTCGTGCCGCCTGCGCATCCCCGATCCCACGTGATTGCCGGAGTTCGTCGCGGGTCATCCGCGTCAGCCCGTGCACACCAGACGCCTGCGCCAGCAGAGCGCCCGCGAGGGTCATCGCGCTCCTCTTCGCGGCGCCATGCCCCAGGATGATGGCGAGGAGTTCCTGATCGCTCATCGCCACCAACCCACCCCGCTCGAGTTTCTCGCGAGGACCGTCTTCCTGTCGCGTCCGGGGCGATATACTCGGGTTCTTCATGCGTCGCCTTGCCTCCCTCGTGGTCCTGCTGTCATCACTGGCGTTCGTCTCCGCGTGTTCCCAACCGCCTGACAAGGAACGGGGACAGGCTGAAGGCGCCATCGCCGCCGCGCGCGCCGCGTCCGCAGAGGTCTACGCTGCCGACGAACTGCTCGCCGCCGAGTCGGCCCTCGGCGAGTACGACTCCGCGGTGGCGCAGGGCGACTATCGCGCCGCGCTGAACGCAGCCCTCGCGGCGCGCGACCGCGCGTACGAAGCCGTACGACACGCGAGCACCGCCAAGGCCGAAGCCCGGGGGCGCGCAGAGCGGCTGGTCACCGAGATCGAGGCGCTCACCACCCAGATCACTGAACGCCTCGCAGGCACCACCACACCACGCATCACAGGCGCCGGGGCCCTACGCCTCCGCCAGGCCGTCGCCGCAACGTCCAAGACCCTGCAAGAAGCGGGCACAGCGATTGACGATGAGCAATATCCGGTGGCGATTACGCGTTTAGAGGCGGCGCTGGCGGGATTGCAGAAGGAATTCGACGCGGCCACCAAGCGCAGCCGTCCGTAGGGCCTGGCAGAATCTGCCACTGCCGGCGGCAAACCGTGCGCGTTATCTGACGATCCAGCCGAACGTCAGTACGCCGACGACGATCACCACGTAGCCAATCACATCGAGCACGACGCCCATCCGCATCATGGTGCCAATGGGAATGTAGCCGCTGCTGTACACGATCGCGTTGGGAGGCGTCGATATCGGCATCATGAATCCCATGCTCGCCCCAAACGTGGCGCCGAGCGCGGGTTCAAGCGGTGACACGCCTGCGGCGGTCGCGACCGCGATGGCCGTCGGCACGACCACGGTCGCCGCAGCGGTGTTCGACGCGGCTTCCGACATCAGGATGGCGACGGCGGTGAACACCAGCGTGAGCCCCACCGTCCCCGCGCCAGGCACATGACCGACCACCCAACGGCCGAAGCCATCCGCCAAGCCGGTGGAATCGGCGAGGCCGCCCATGGCCAAACCACCGCCGAACAACAGAATGATGCCCCAGTCGATGTGAGAGGCTTCCTCCCACGTCAGCGTGAACTTGCGCGCCCGCCAACTGATCGGCAGAAAAAACAGGAGCAGGGCCCCAAGAATCGCCGCGACTGACTCCGGCACCATGGCGGCCACCGTCGTGGTCCACACGTGCGTCTGCCCCACGGTCAACGCGAGCAGTCCAGGCAGCGTCCACAGCAACACGGTAATTCCGAACGCGGTCACGACGTTGCGCTCGCCGACCGTCATCGGGCCCAGTGCGCGCAGTTGTTCGCGTACGCCCTCGGTCGCGCGCGCACTCAGTTCAACGCCTTTCGACGCCGGGTACAACATCCACAACGCCAGTACGGCGAGCATGACGATGACCAGAGGCACCGCGAAGGCCATCCATCCTGCGAACGTGATGTCGATGTTCGCGTTTTTCAGCAGGAGGCCCTTCCCGATCAGATTCGGCGGCGTGCCGACCGGCGTGGCCATGCCGCCGATCGATGCGGCAAACGATGTGACGAGCATCATCGCCATCGCGAATCGCCGGAACGCCGGATCGTTTGTGCGTCCTCGCCCCAACTCAGCGAGCACGGCCATGCCGAGCGGAAAGAACATCGCCGTGGTGGCGGTGTTACTCATCCACATCGACAATCCGGCGGCCACGCCCGCGTAGACCACGATCAAACGCCACGCACTTGTCCCGATCCACGGTGAAGCCAATGCGGAAAAGGCCATCCGGCGATCAAGTCGGTGCACAAACATCGCCTCGGCGAGGATGAAGCTGCCGATGAACAGAAAGATGATCGGGTCTGCAAACGGGGCAAACGCCACGCGGGCCGGAGCCACGCCAAGCACCACGACCAACGTCGGTCCGAGGAGTGCCGTGGCGGCCAGGGGGATCGCCTCGGTCATCCACATCACGATCATCAGGATGAGCACGGCGCTGAGTTTCTGAGCCGCCGGCGAGACGTCCATCGGCAGCCACAACATAACGAGGGCCAACAATGGCCCCAACACGAGGCCTGCCGTGCGGCGGCGGCGATTAAACAGATCCTCCGCCGGCGAATAGGTCTCACCGGAGCCCGAGGCCTCGTGAAAGCGCCTCACGGGTGCCCCCACCACTCGACGTGCCCGATGACTTCAGCCCACCCTGTGAGCCAGACCTGTTCAGGCGTGACCTCCACGCGCTGGGTCCCGCCGGGTGCCACGACATCCAGCACGCCTGACGCGCCGCCGAACGTCGCGGCCGCCACGGCTGAGGCACAGGCACCGGTCCCTGACGCTTCCGTCGGCCCGACGCCGCGTTCCCAGATCAGAATGCGGACGCGGTCCGGCGCTTCAACCGTCGCCAGTTCGACGTTGGTGCCTTCCGCAAAACGGGGATGGGTCGCGAGTGCGCCACCGATGGCGTGCAAACGGGGAACCGACACCGACGCCGCGTCTCCGAGCACCACGCACTGCGGGTTTCCCATGTTGAGCACCACACATCGAACGGCAGCGCCCGCCACCTCGAGCGTCTCCTCGTGTACGTCCCGCGCGGGCCCCATCGCCGCGCGACACATGATGCGCGGGCCCACGCGACTGAGGATCTCCACCGGGCGCTCCCCCGCTTCCGTCTCGATGACCACCGTCGTGCCCGCCCCGAGATTCCGATGACGCGCGAGCCAGGCCACGACACAGCGGATCCCGTTGCCCGAAATTTCAGACCGGCTGCCATCCGCATTCAGCAACCGGGTGATCGCGCCGCGTTCGGTCGGCGCCACCAGCATCAGTCCGTCAGCGCCGATGCCGGTGTGCCGCGCACACAGCGCCCGCGCCAGCGCCGGGCGGTCGGCGACTTCGTCCACGTCGCCCATGGCCACCAGGAGGAAATCGTTGCCGTAGGCGTGCGCCTTGACGACTCGCAACGCCACGGCTCAGCGGTCGCCCTTGCGACAAAACGCCAGCATGTGCCAACCGTACCGCCGCACCAGCGCGCGCGGCAGCACGTTGAACGCGCCGACAAAAAACGTATTAAAGGCCATGCCCTTCCAGCCCTTGTGCAGGCGCGACTTCACCGGGAACCGTTCAAACACCAGGCGCACGTCGGTGAAGACCGAGACCAGCCGACGGAACTCGGTGTCCGAATACCGCTTCAGCACCGGCGCATCCTCGTGTTCCAGCGGCGTCTTCATCACCTTCGAGAGCAGGTTGAGCCAGGAGTTCCGGTTGTAGGCCTGGAACACCGCGAGCCCTCCCGGGCGCAGCACCCGGTGAATTTCAGCGACCATCGCGCGGTCGTTCCCCGTGTACTGCACTACACCGTGCGCAAACACGAAGTCGAACGAGGCGTCGGGGAACGGCAGGTGTTCACCATCAGCCACTTCGAGCCGGGCCTGCAGTCCCTGCTGCTCCAGGTTCTGCCGCGCCAGGGTGATGGCGCTTTGCGCGATATCCACACCGGTCGTCCTCGCACCAGCACGTGCAAAACGCACCACCTCCACGCCGGCGCCACACCCGACGTCCAACACGTCCTTCCCCTTCCACTCGTCAAAGTGGATGAGGTCGAGCAGGTGGTGCAGCTTCTCGAAGTGGTATTGGTCAAGATCCGCAAAGAACCCGGCGGTGCCAGGCGCATGCGTCGAGATCTCAAGGTCGTGAATGTGGGTATTCCAGTAGTCGCGGACGCGTTCGTTCATGCGGGCCTTACTATAAGGCAGGTATGACTCGCGACCTGACCCGCCTCACCGCCACCCGGCACGACGTGCTCGTGATCGGCGGAGGCATTCACGGGTTGTTTGCGGCCTACGACGCCGCGACGCGGGGGCTCTCTGTCGCGCTGATCGACCGGGGCGACGTCGGCGGCGAGTTGTCGTTCAACCACCAGCGCACGCTTCATGGCGGCCTTCGGGCCCTGCAGGGCGGTCAGGTGCAGAAGTGCCGCGAGATGCTCCAGGAACGCCGCGCCTGGGCACGCATCGCGCCGCATCTCGTCCGTCCGATCCCGTTTTTGATTGGCACCTACCGCGGCACCAAACGTTCCCGCCTCATCGTCCGCACCGGCTTCAAGGTGTATGACTACCTGGGTCGCGGACGGAATCGCGACGTGCTGCCGGAATTGCACCTGCCCAACGGGCGGCTGGAATCGGCAGCGGCCACGCGGCGGCTCTTCCCGGGCATTGCTGAGGCCGGCCTGTCGGGCGGCGCCATCTGGTACGACTATCAAACCGTGCATCCGGATCGCCTGACGTGGTGCGTGGCACAGGCGGCGTCCAGGGCCGGCGTCACGTTCGGCACCTATGTGGAAGCCACCGGCCTTCACCGCAACGGCCGGCAGGTCACCAGCGTGACCGCGCGCGATACGGTGACAGGCACGGCGATGGACATTCCCGCCGCGCGCGTGATCGTGGCGGCCGGTGGTGGTCTCCCAGGGCTCCATGCCGCGTTGAACCTCGGACCTGCGCCACCGCTCATGCGCGCGATGAACCTGTTGCTCGATCGACCCGCGCGCGACATCGCGCTGGCCGCCAGCTCGGCAACCGGTCGCATGTATACCGCCGTGCCGTGGCAGGGCTTCGTGTTGGTCGGCACCTATCAGTCAGACGGGGTTGTGACCGGGGACAACGCTGGAGATGGATCCGCCGACATTCCGCGTTTCCTCGAGGACGTGAATTCGGCCTTCCCCGCCCTCGCCGCCACGGAATCCGACATCCGGTTTGTTCACCACGGCCTGGTGCCTGCGGTCGTACGGAACGGGCGCGCCGACCTGATGCCGGACCCGCAGGTGCTTCGCGCACCCGAGGTCGACGGCGTTGTCAGTCTCGTCGGCGTGAAATACACCACGGCACGCCTCGCCGCTGAGCGCACGGTGGATGCGCTCGGCGCGACGCGCGCCACCGGACGCACAGGAACGGCACTGCTCCCTCATGCGGACGTCGCTGACAGTGATGGATTGCTCCAGGAGGCCTTGCGCCCCGCGCGCCGGACGCTCGATCGCGACGTGATGCGGCACCTGTCGTCCTGGTATGGGACGGAAGGCGCGGCCGTCGTGACTGAGTCAATCGCTGGAGACGGCCTAGACCGCATCGCGCCAGAGACACCGGTGTTGTGTGGAGAGATTCGGTATGCGGCACGTCACTCCGGAGTGGTGCGGCTGAGTGACGTGGTGTTCCGGCGAACACCGCTGGCCTCCGCCGGTTCACCTGGAGAATCTGCGCTTGAACGCGCCGCCACGCTGACGGCCGAGGTTCTGGGCTGGTCCGCGGAACGACGGGCGGATGAACTTGCCCGTGTGCGGGACCGACTACCCGGGGCTACTGCACGCGGAACGCGTTAAACACCCACGTAAATCCGGTCGAGATCCCCCACGTGGGGTCGCGTTCGGTGATGCCGAACAACAACGCGCCATCAAGTCGCACCGGTCCGCGGGTAATCCGGGATCCCACACGCATCACCGAGCGGCTCTCCGTGGCAATCGGCGCCACGCCGCTGCGCGTGTTGGCGCGGCCGTTGAACTCGGCGACGACTTCGACGCCGGTGGCCACGGCGCGCGCGAGCGACACGCCATAGGTGATCACGTCGTTCTGCCGATCACCGCGCTCCGGGTCCCCAAGAATCCCGAGGCCGACGTTGCCGACGACGCGTACCGACTGGATGGTTTTGGCGCCCGCCAACCCGATGAAAAAATCCGTCGTGTCCAACCCGAGTCCGCTCTCGTTGCCGGCGTTGGGCAGCCGCGTCGAGAACCGGACGGCCATCGACGGCCGCCGCAGCCCCTCCGACAAAAACCGCACCTTGGCGCCGACGACGACGTCTTCGACATCGCTGGTGCTGTCGCCGGCGATGTCCAGCATGTTGTCGAGCGGCGCGGCAAAACGATTGGTGATCGCCAGCCGGTTGCGCACGCCACCATCGAGCTGAATCTCCGCAATGGAACTCACGCCGAAGCTCAGGCCGAAGGTGCCAAAACGCCACAGGGTGCCCTGCAGGCCCGACGCCGGGAAAAACGCCTCTTTGGCGTAATCCACACCACCTTCGAGCAGGATCTGCCCGGGGCCCACGGTCTCCGGGTCTTCAGTCACGAGGGGACGGGATTGCGCGGAGGCCGTGGCTGCCATCCCCAGAATCGCCGCTGTCAGACCGACCTTCACCAGTGCCTTCATCGCGCCTCCCTCGAATCCAAAACAATTGTCACGGGGCCATCGTTGATGGATGACACCTGCATATCGGCCTGAAACACGCCGGTCGATACCGGCAATCCGGCTGCCCGCAAGCGGCCACACACCGTGTCGTAGAACTCCCGGGCCTTGTCGGGCGCTGCGGCTCCGATGAACGACGGCCGGCGGCCCCTGCGGGTATCCGCCAACAACGTGAACTGCGATACCACCAGCACCGCCCCGCCGATGTCCAGCAACGACCGGTTCATCCGCCCCTCATCGTCGGCAAAAATCCGGAGGTCTTTGATCTTGGACGCGATGTAGTCCACATCGGCAGCCTCGTCCTCAGCGGCCACGCCGAGCAGCGCCAGCAGACCGCGGTCGATGTGCGACACGCGGACGTTGTCGATCACCACTGACGCGGACGTCACGCGGGTCACCACCGCGCGCATGGTCAGGTGGCCAGCGCCGCAGCAGTCTGTGCGACGGGATGGAGACGGGTGTCGAGCAGGTGTCTGGGCTGCACGTTGCCAATCGCCTTGATCATCGAGTTCTTGATGTCGGGATGTTCGAGCTCCATCTCGGCGATCATGCGCTTCAGTCGCTGGCGCTTGAGGCTCAGATCGCCACACGCGGGACAGCAGCAGCCGATGACGGGAAGGTTGTTCTCCGCGGTGTACTCCCGTGCCTCCGCCTCGGTCACGTAGACGAGCGGCCGGATAACCACGTACTTGCCGTTGTCGGATGTCAGGCGCGCGGGCATCGCTTTGAGCGACCCCTGGAAGAACACGTTCAGCAGCAAGGTCTCGACAAAATCGTCGAGGTGATGCCCAAGGGCAATCTTCGTGGCCCCCACCGAGTTTGCCAGCCGATACAGCACTCCGCGGCGCAACCGGGCGCACAGCGAACACGGCGTCTCGCCGTCATCGAGGATGTCGTCGATCACAGCTCCGATGGTGGTGTGTTCGATGTGCAGTTCCCACCCGCGTTCCTTGCACGCCTGCGACACCACGTCGTGTTTGAAGCCGGTGTAGCCGGAGTTCACATTGATGGCGCAGATGGAGAAATCAATCGGCGCGCGCTTCTGGAGCACGTCGAGGATCTGAATCAGCGCCCAGCTGTCCTTGCCGCCGGAGAGGCCAACCATCACCCGGTCGCCATCCTCGATCAGGTTGTGCTCGATGATCGCCTGCGTGGTCTTTTTGGCAACGCGTTGTTCCAGCGGGGTTCGGTATGACATGGTGTTCCCGACGATTATAGAGGGCGGCCCAGCGTGGCCGCCACGCGCGCCCACGACATCGTGTCGGCCACCAGACGCGCAGCCGTCCCGAGCCGCTCGGCGGTCGTCGCACTCTCCATGACCTCCGCCAACGCCAGCCCCAAGGCGTCGGCCGTCGGCGCGACGACGCGACCGTGCTCGCCGTCGCGGACAAGCTCAGCCGGTCCGCCGCTGTCGGTTGTCGTGATGACCGGCTTCGATGACGAGAAGGCCTCCGCCGTCACAAACCCGTAATCTTCCTGCTTCGGCACGAACGCCACCGCCCGGCATCTCGCCAGATGATCCACCAGCGTCTCGTCGTCGAT
>CAZLJG010000011.1:0-5021 GCA_964559545.1 uncultured Solibacteraceae bacterium
TTCACCATCATCCCGGCATGGGGCGCTTCATACAACGCGTGGCCGGTGCCCCAGTACGGGCTGGCGTGATCCGGAACACCCGTGGACCGCAACACCACGTTGGTGCCCTCGACCGAGACGGTGACGGCGCTTCCAAACTTCGAATACCACGCCGGTGCGCCGGACGAGGATGTGCCGGTTGTGCCCGTCGTACCTGTCGTTGCCGCTGACGGAGACGTGGGAGACGAACACGCAAGGGCAAGCAGAATGGCGGACGTGACAAACGAAACGTGATGTCGCATGGCTGACCTCCTGCCTAGACCATACGGACCCCACCTTTCGGGATTCTGAAGCAGGGGCTTCAGAATCCCGTAAGATTCGACCACTACGGTTCCACCAGTGACATCCCGCATCCTGCTCGTCGAAGACGACAACGCCCTCGGCACCCAGGTGCAGCAGGCTCTGACCTCGGCCGGCTTCACCGTCACGTGGGTCACGCGCGCCGATGATGCGCGTGACGAGCCGTTGGAAGGGCTCGATCTCATCCTGCTCGACCTGATGTTGCCCGGCGGACATGGCTTCGACGTGCTGCGGCACATCCGCGGCCAGCGACATCACGTGCCGGTTCTCGTCTTGAGCGCCAGAACCGAAACGACCGACAAAGTGCGTGCGTTGGAACTGGGCGCAGACGACTACCTGACCAAACCCTTCTGGCCCGAAGAACTGCTCGCACGAGTGCGAGCCCGACTGCGCCGGCCGACCCTCGCGGAAACGCCCGGCACCCTGACCGTGGGCCCGATGACGATCCGCGTGGATGCGCGCCTTGTGCTCGTCGACAACTACCCGGTGGACCTCACCAAGGTCGAATTCGATCTGCTCGTTGCACTCGCGCGACGACCGGGTTCGGCGATCTCGCGCACAGCGCTTGTGGAGCAGACGCTTGACCCAGAGCGGGATGGAGACGAACGCACACTCGACGTGCACGTCTCACGGCTCCGAAAAAAACTGGGAGTCGCCGGCCCCATGGTGACCACCGTGTGGGGCGTGGGATATCGCCTTCAGGACACACCACGATGACGCTCCGCTCACGACTCATCGTGACGACGCTTGCGGTGGCCGTGCCGTTGGCCGCCGGGTTGTTTCTGCTCGCAGAACGTTCGCGGACTGCAGACATGGACGCAAACATCGACAGGATTCTTGAGTCTAGTGAGTGTGGTCCAGGGTCCAGGAGTCCAGGAGTCCAGGGGTCCAGGAGTCCCCGGCGGCCGCCGGTGGAGGTGCATCCGTACACGGCGGACTTTCAGTCGGCGCGGCCGGATGGACGAGGCCCTGAGTTCCCGACAGACCTGCGGGAGCAACTCACCACGAGCGACCGCGCCTCAGGCACGTGGTCCATGCCGGATGGACGTGGACGACAAATTGCGATCCGATTGCCAGACCCCTCGGGGCCGTGTCAGATCCTGCTCGGGCGCATGCGGCCGCGGCCCGGTGAGTTTCGCGACCAACTGATCGGGCTCGGATCGGTCGTCCTCGTCGTGTTCCTGGCCGTCACCATTGCTGCGGGCCCGACAATCGCGCGCATCCATCGCCTGGCTGCGCACGTCCGGCGCGCACCGCTCGCTTCCGCGGCCGACGAGGCCCCGATGCTTCCGGGAGGCAATGACGAGGTCGCGGCACTTGCGGCGGCATTCGCAGACGCCAGGCGCGCAGTACGCACCCACCTTGACGAGGTCGAGGCTCGTGAGCGCGCGCTTCGGGATTTTGTGGCGAACACCACACACGACGTCGCGATCCCGTTGACAGTGCTGCAAACTCACTTGAGCGCGCTTGAAGTCGCGACTGCTGGCGATCAATCCGATCACGTCCGCAGCGCGATGCGTGAAGCGCACTACATGGGTTCGCTCCTCAGGAACCTGTCTGCGGCCAGTCGCATCGACGGCGGCGTGGCGCTCGACCTCCACCCGCTCGACCTCAACACCGTTGTTGATCGCGTGGTTACGCGCCATCAACCGCTCGCGCGGGCCAACGGCGTCGATCTCAACGTGGCCATTCCACCGATGCCGACGATCGTGACTGCGGATGCGACGTTGGCCGAGCAGGCGATCGGCAATCTGGTGGACAACGCGGTGCGGTACAACACAACCGGCGGCCACGTCGCGGTGGTTCTTGATCACACAGCTGGAGGATTCACACTGCGCGTGAGCGACGATGGCGCGGGGGTCGCGCCGGCGGAACTTCCCCAACTCGCGACCCGACGATTCAGAGGGGATGCGGCCCGGTCCCGGCGCCCGGATGGGCAGGGCCTGGGTTTGGCCATTACCGCAGAAGCGGCGACCGCCTTTGGCTGGCAGCTCGCGTTCGCCGCGAATACGCCGACGGGACTTGAGTGCACCGTCACCGGCGCAGTGCTGACAAATTCGTAAGGTCCTGGACGATTCCGAAAGGCCAAACGGGATTCTCGATGGCGCGTCCGTGCGTTCCCTCGGGGAGACCGGCCGACGACGAGTGGGCACGGTCCTTGCTCTGTATTTCGGCGAATCGCCTGAATTTGCGGCATGCGCCGTGAAGAGCTGGGGAGCCGGGTGATTCACCTAAAGGCCCGCGCAAGCGGGCCTTTTTTTGTCCAGGTGCCGGAGTTCCTTAGCCGATCGCGCCTTCGGGATACTGCAGCGCGAGCCGGAGTTCCTTCGCCAACTGATCGACCGTTGAACCCGAGCGCTTCCAGGCGCCGTCGGTTTCGAACCGGAGATCGCCGATACGGCGGCCCCACGGGGCGATGATGCGACCGATGGCCCGGAAGTCGGCGCGGTCGGCGCGCTGCTGGTCAAGGTGCTTGACGATATCTGGTGCCACGCGGATGAAGGCACGCAGCGCCGGCGCCGTGCGAATCGAGTACTTGCGGCCATTCCACGCGGCGTTAAACACGACCGCGACCTGTTTGAAGTAGTTCACAAAGAACCGGGTGGCTTCCTCGTGGAAGTCCTCCGCCTTGCGACCGGTGCCGAAGGCGTCGGTCGAGAACAACTTCTTCAGTTCCTGGGCCAGCGGGGCCTGGGCGACACGCCCGTGGCCGACGCCGAGGAGCTTGATGTCGCCATACAGGGGTGAATCTTCGCGCTCGCTGAGGGCGCGCACCACATCGTGCGCCACCGCGAGGTTTTCGTCGCGATACAGCTGGCGGCCGGACAGTGACACCAGGTGGGACGCATTCAGCCGCGTGTGTTTCGCGTTGATCGTGACGAACATCTGGACGACGTGATCTTCGGGGAGGCGGTCGAAAATCACGGCTGGAACCGAGAAGGGCTCCCCGCCGAACTGGTCAATCCCGGCGTGCAGGGCAAGAAGGCGGTGCTGGCCGTCGATGGCGCGCAGGATGCCTTCCCGCTCCGGCACCTTGAGGATGCCCAGCGTGGGTTCGCCCGCGATCGGGTCGAACTTGAGTGGTTCGTCGCAGGAAATGATGACGGCGCCGGCAATGGACGGCAGGTCCCTCGCCTGGCGGCACTGTTCGTAGTAGCCGACCAGTTCGTCAATCTTCTTGCGGATAATCTGGCGCTGGTAGGCCTTGTCGGTTGCCGCGATGCGGCGCTCGAGCAGGTCCCACCGGACTTTGCTCTGCCGGGCGGCCCCGCGGACGCCAGTCTTCTGCTGGCCCCGGTCCCCGTAGTCGAGCACCTCAAAGCGCACGAGCTTGTCGATGTCTTTGGCGGTCAGGGAGGCCTGGTAGAACGTCACGCCAAACTGCTGCATTCGAAGAGCGGCGACGCTGATCATATGGAATCGGGATTGTACGGCACCGTGGTAGGCTTTCGACGGATTTTCTGATCGGAGCCCCTCTATGACAGCCGCCGGAGTACCCCGAAAGTCGCGCACCATTCTGGGGGCCTGTGCCCTCGGTGTCGCCGTCTTTGCCCTGACCGTCGCCAGCCTGCCCGCCCAACAGTGGGTCAACGACACCCGCGACCCGAAGCAGCGCCAGGACGAAGAATTCGCGAAACTTTACAAAGAATGGACCGGGGACGCCATGTACGGCAGCCCGCTGGTGGACCATCTCCCCATCGTTCCGGGGATCCCCACCCCGAAGGACGTCCTCGGGTACCACATCGGGGCCCCCGAGAAGCTGACCTACTACGCCGACATCCTCAAGTATTACAAGGCTTTAGCGGCGGCGACCCCCCGTGTCCGCGTCGAGACCATCGGCAAGTCGGATGAGGGGCGCGAGCTCGTCGTCGTTTGGGTGTCTTCGGACGCCAACATGAAAGGCCTCCAGCAGAACCGCGACAATTTGAAGCGGCTGGCCGACCCCCGGGGGTTGTCCGACGCGCAGGTGCGCCAGCTCATTGGCAGCACCAAACCGCATTACCACCTGATGGGTGGCCTGCACTCGGGCGAACTCGGACCGCCCGAGATGCTGATGGAACTTGTGTACCGCCTGGCGGTCGAGACGTCGCCGCTCATCAATCAGATTCGCGAGAACGTGATCGTCTCGGTGACGCCGGTCGCCGACGCCGACGGACGAGACCGAAACCTTGACTGGAACTTCCAGACCCGCGACATGCAGGCAGCAGCCGCGGGTGCGGCGGGTGGTGGCGGTGGTGCGGCCGGTGGACGTGGCGGCGGCGCGGCCATCCCCTACTGGGGCAAGTACGTCTATCACGACAACAACCGCGACATTAACCTCTCGCAGGTGCAGATGCGCGCGCTCGGTGACTGGTACTTCACCGCGTATCCGCCGATCATGCACGACCTGCACGAATCACTGACGCTGCTCTACACCTATAGCGGCGGACCGCCCCAGAACCCGAACCTTGATCCGCTGCTCTTCGCGGACCTGCGTCTGTGGGCCGACTTTGAACTCTCGCAGATGACCAAGTACGGCATGCCGGGCGTGTATACACACGCGTTCATGGACGGCTGGTCGCCGGGCTACCTCGGCTCGATCGCCTACAACCACAACGGCATGATGAAGATGTACGAAACCCAGTCCGGCAACGACTCGCGAGCGACGCGGGCGGCCGCACCGGCAGGTGGTGCAGGTGGTG
>CAZLJG010000011.1:5121-24260 GCA_964559545.1 uncultured Solibacteraceae bacterium
GTCGCGAACTTCTCGCGCCGCAACAACGCAAACTACATGCAGACCGGTGTGCTCTCCGCGCTGCAGTTCACGTCGATGGTGCCGAACCTCGTCATCGAAAACTTCTACGTGAAGACGCGCAACTCCATCCAGCGCGGACTCAACGAAGCGCCGCACGCGTACGTCATCCCCGTGCAGCGCGACATGACACGTGTCGCCGAGATGCTCCGCATCTTTGCGATCCAGGGCATCGAAGTCAGCCAGGCCACGCGCGAATTCAAGCTCGGCGACCAAACGTACCCGGCCGGGTCCTACCTGGTGAAAGCCGGCCAGCCGTACTGGAGCCTCGCCAAGAACCTGCTCGAAAAGCAGGACTACCCAGACGAGCGCCTCAGCACCTACGACGACAGCGGGTGGACGATGGGCCCGGCGATGGGTGTGGATGTGCGTGAGATCGCTGACAAGGACGTGCTCGAAGTGCCGACGACCATCGTCAAGGTGTCCACGCACAAGGCGAGCATTGGCGGCACCGGCAACGCCGCCCTCGCCGTCGCGCACCTCGGATCGAACAACATGATCTCGTTCCGCTTTGCGATGGGCCGCGCCCCGGTCAAGGTCGCGCGCGCGAGTTTCACCGCCGGCGGCATTGAGTTCCCGGCCGGGTCATTTATCGTGACCGGCAGCGATATTCCGGCAGCACGCGCAGCCGTCGAGAAGTACGGCCTCACGGCCGCCGCGCTGGCGACCGTTCCGACCGTGGCCACCCACGATGCAGACCTTCCGCGTGTGGCGATCTACTCGCAGTGGAGCGGCACGCAGGAACTCGGCTGGTACCGTCACGCGTTTGACCAGTTCGGCATCCCGTTCGACCTCATCTACAAGGAGCGGGTCGTCAAGGGCAATCTCAAAGCCGACTACGACGTGATCGTGATGGCGTACCAGAACATCAACCGTCAGTCTGTGATGCAGGCTCCGGCCGCTCGCCCAGTGCCGTACCTCAAGACGCCGAAGTTCCAGTTCCTCGGGATGTACGGCGAGTCACCGGACGTCACCGGCGGCTTCGGTCAGCCCGGTGTTGACGCGTTCGCCGCGTTCCTCGAAGCGGGCGGCACACTCATCGCCGCGCACAACGCCGTGCGGTTCCCCATCGAATTTGGCTTCACCCGCACGGTGGACACCGATCAGGTCGCCGGCATCACCGCACAGCGGCCGCTCGTGAAGGCGGAGATTTCGAAGACGGATCACCCGGTGTTCTACGGCTACTCGAAGACGGACTTCGCCGTGAAGTACGTCGGGGGTCCGTTCCTGCGCATGGGCATGGCCGAACAGGGCAACGTGCTCGCGCGTTACACCGGTGGAGCCGACTCCGTGATCTCGGGCCTGATGACCGGCGCCGAGAACCTCGCCCAGCGTGCCATCGCCGTTGACGTGCCGAATGCGCTCAACGGCAAGGGTCGCGTGATTCTGTTCTCCAACAACCCGATCTACCGGTGGCAGAACCACAGCGAGTTCAACATGATCTTCAACTCGATCGTGAACTGGAACGATCGGTAGTCACAACTCAATCCGGCCGGGCGCTCGCACCGCGAGCGTCCGGCCATCCCGCCACTTGATCGTGTATTCGCCCTGCGGCAACAGCATCGTATGGGCCGTCCTGGTGCCTTCCCGCGCGAGCGTCACCGGGAAGTGCTCGTAGGGAATCGCACAGTCCGCACCCGGCAACCCTGACACCACAGCTCCGGTCAGCAACGCTGACGGCACAAGTCCTCGACGTTGCGGCAGATGCGACGTCGGCATCGTGGGTGTAACGATCACCAATTCTTCAGTCGCGTCCGGAACGACGACGGTCTGGCGTGTGCTTGCGGTCACGCGATGGCATGTCATCCCCCACTGAATCGTGCGCACCGTCAACGACGTGCCCACCGCCAGCGTCGCCAGCGAAATCACCCCATCGTCATCAGCCGTGCTGTTCACCGCGGATGGACTGGAGTAGAAGTGCGCGCCACCAACCGGCAGCCCCTGGGGGTTTCGTACATGGATTGCCCCTGACCGCCGCACCAGGTTCACGCGAATGTCGGACACCGTTCCTGCCGTGACCACGACCTCATGCACTTCCGAGGACACGAGCGCCGATGTCATCGTCTGGGCCACCACGGTCATGCGATGAGTGCCCGCAGGCATCGACTCCATAACCAGTGGTTCCTTGAACGTCGTAACGCGCCGCTCGCGGTTCCCGCCGCCCGGCAGCTCGAAGTACACCGTGCCGACGACCGCAGTCATCTCGAACCGCCCGTGTTCAGTGAACATTAGTCGCACCGCGCCAGTGGTCGGCTGCGCATGAACAGCTGTAAGCAACCCCGCGATAAGCAGACCACGCACAACCAGCATCCGAGCCCGAGGACTCCTGGACCCGCCTTCGCCAAGGCTACGGCGGGGCAAGCCCCTGGACCTCATCGAATCTCCAGTCGTCCTGGCGCCGTGACCTGCAGGACGCGCCCATCGAGCAGCGTGAGCGTGTACGCGCCGGGTGGCAACTGGATTTTGAAGTCCACGGATGTCGCCCCTCGGGTCTCGCCGACGGAGAGCGCTTCATAGGGAACGGGGCACGTGGCTCCCGGTAGTCCGGCGATGGTCGCGCCACCGAGTATCCGCCTCCCAGACGCTGCATTGTTGTCTTTCGTCGATGTCAGGATCAGCGTCTCTGATGCGTCGGGCACCACGACACGTTGAAGAACTTCAGTCGTGACCGTGTGACAGGTGATCCCCCAGGATTGTGTGCGGATCGGCAGCCGCGTTCCTATGGGAACCGACCTGAGGGACACACGGCCATGGTCGTCCGTCCGTAATGACGGCGTGCCTGGATACGGCACCACGTACGCGCCGGCGAGAGCCGTGCCGTCAGCATGCGAGACGTCCAACCACATCTCGTCGCGCTCAATCAGGTCGATCGAGACATCGGTCGTCGTCCGTTGCGCGATGACAACTTCCTTCTGCTGCGCGGCAACCAGAGTTACAGGTTGGCCCGCCGCATCAACGGACTGCGCGGTCGCAGAGACGATGTAACGGCCAGGAGTAATCAGGCGCAATTCGAACGGCTCCGACGGATTGGCGACGAGGGGACGCTTCGGCGGTTGCGGCAGCGATTGGACCGTGAGTGTCACGGGTCGATCAGGTGACATCGACGCACCGCGCTCGGTCAACCACACACGCAACGTGCCACCACCGATCTCAATGTCGTTGTCGTTGACGCCGACTCGCAACTCGACCTCACTCGGAACACCCGGCATCTCGAACTGGCCGGTCTCCCGAAGTGTTTGACGGTAGGTGCCTGGGACCCCAAGACCAAGGGCGTACCGGCCCTCGTTGTCCGTAATGGACTGGACGATCGCCATCACCAGCACCGGGTTCGTCACCACCGGTGCCGCGCCGGTAATCGGCGGTAACGCCATCGACCTGATGTCCACCTGCACCCCAGGAACCGGCTCGCCATTCGACGTGATCCGGCCACGCACCACGACGGGCGGTCTGGCGAGTCGGGCGGTGCTCCACATGCCGGCACGCACTTCGACCGTCGTCATTACCGTCGGAAGCTCCCGGCGCGCCGGCACCACGCGAACGACATAGGGCCCAGGGGCCAGGCCCCACACTTCAGTCTGGCAGGTCGGTGACGTCGGCAACGGCCGCTTGGATGTGGAGCGATTGTCCGGGTGATCGGGCGCCAGATGGGCGAAAAACAGGAACGCCCACTCCGTGTCTGCCTCACACATGCCTGGATCCGCGTCGAACCGGATGCCGCCAACGGCCAATGGCGCACCTGTGCCCTGGCTCAGCCACGACACCACAGCCACCACCATCGCGCCTACGGACAACACCCACTGCATCGTTGGCTCCTGTCAACGCCAAATGGAGCCCAGGGGCTTTAGCCCCTGGGACAGTCACAAGGGCTGAAGCCCTTGTGCTCCGACATGCCCTGGACCACTGGACTCCTGGACCCCTCTTACCTGACGACGACCGCTTCCCCCGGTGCCCGAAGTGTAAACGTCTGCGTGCCGTATTCAAGTGTTGCCGGCGACCCGTTGGGCAGGTTGGTGATTTCGAACCCACCCTCGATGCGACGCCACTCAAATTCCTCAAGAGGCACGGTACAGGTATCAGCGGCGTTGAGGCGGACGCGCCCTGGAGGTACGCGCAACCCGGTCGTCGGGAACAGGACCGATTGGGATGCGACGTCGGATCGCATCCGCACCAGGTTTTCGCTGTCAGGTGCGAGTACGACACACATGGGCACCCGTCCTGGTGCGCGCACGATGATGGGTGTCCCCGGCGAGATCCGTCGTACGTCGAATTCGTTGCCGGTGGCCGACAGCCGCAGGATCTGCGAGCCGGCGCGCGCGCGCACGTTCGGCACCATCCCGCCGCCGTCGTCCTGCACACGCAAGGTGGCGCGCTGTTCGCGAAGATCCAGTGTGATGGTGCGCAGACCCGGCGTGCTGTCGATCACCATCGGCACGGCGTCGGACACAAACTGCGGGTCCATGCTCGCGCGCACAAGATACGACCCGAAGGGCACGGCCAGCACGTCGGTTGGCTGCTGAAAGTCGGTGACCGTTTCACTGAACCGCTGGATGCCGTCGATGACAAACGTGATGGGATTCACCGGGGTGGCGCCATTCACCAGGAACACCATGCGAACGTTCGCACCCGTCAGGTCGAGGTCGATGACCGTTTCTCCAAGCGTGACCTGACGCTGTGCCTCCAGATGCCCGAAATCATGTGTGGCGATCACGCGCACCCGATATTCGCCGGACGCCGGCACAACCAGGGAGTAGCGCCCACGATCATCGGTCGTCACCGTCATCACTTCGTCGGTTGTGGTGTGCGTGACTTCCAGCGGTTGTCGCGGCAGTGGGTCACCATTCAGCGTCACGAGACCGCTGAGCCGGAATTCGGTGCTCGTCGCCGGCAGGCGCGGCATGACTTCAGTCGTGGCACCGGCGCGGATCGCTAAATCGAGGGGCCGGCCTTCCGGCATATCGGGTGTGCCGAATCGCAGGGTGTAGTTGCCGGCCGCAAGCCCGGAGAGCGACAGGAACGGCGCACCATTGATGCCGATCAGTCGCGTCTCAGGTCCACGCAGCGTCAGTGTCTGCGACTGGCGCTCGCGTTCATCAAACGCGAGGAACAATTCACCTCCCGGCTCCGCGGCAGGAATGGAGAGCTCGATGTCCTCGGGCGATTGCTCCACCTGCGGCACCACGAGTGTGACCGGCGAGGCGCCGGGCCTGATCACGCGCAACAGCCTTGTTGCTGTCGCGACCGGCAACGTCGTGGCCCGCGCGGGATCGATCGGGCGACTGGCCAAGAGCGTGGTGACAGAGTCGCGCCACGCGCGCCACTCAATGGTCACGGCATCCTGGGACGGCCACGCGGGCACCACCGACCGAGGTGCCGGCTCAATGCGCGCCATCCCACCACGGCACAAAGATCCGAGATCGATATCGATCGGTTCAGTACCAGGAATCGAACAACGGGCGATGGTCGCCAGCGCGCACTGGGCGTCTGATTGGCCAGGTGCGATATCCGACGGCCGCAGCGCCGGTGCGCCGGCATCCGTCTGACAGTTCGACACAAACGACACCGGTGTTTCCGCAGGCAGCCGCACAGCCACCGGGCGCCACTGCTCCTGTCCCCATGCCGCCATCGTCATCGGCAACGAGGCGGCGAGGAGCAGAGCCGCGACGGGCGCCGCAAGACGCGGAGGAATCCAGGGGCCCTTCCAGTTCTTCCACGCGTTCGCCGCCCACAGAAGCAACGCAATGAAGATGGCGTACCCAATCAGGGCCTCGGGCACCGTGAGCCCGCGTTTGATCGCGCGCGAGAACTGGCCGTACACGAGTTCCACGTGCACCCAGTAGACGAACAGCGACGTCTGGCCGAACACGACGATTGGACTCCACCGCGCAGCGCCCGGCCGCTGCATCCAGAGCCAGGCGACGACGAGCGTGACGAGCATCCCGCCTGTGCGCGTCACCACACCGGACCAGGGCGGCCACAGAAGCGCTCCTGCACCGACCATCAGGAGCCCGACACCCGCCAGAATCGCGTGGAACCGGCGATCCGCGTCCTGCGTGCGGTGCATGGCAATCCACACCCCAAGTGCGGTGCCAAGAAACACGTACGTCGTCCACGGAAACAACGCGAACTGCCCAAACCCGTTCTGCCTGATGTACGCCTCGAGCCTCGGATGCAGCAACGTCGGCCACCACCACCCCTTCGCGATCGTGGTCAGCGCCAACGCGAGTAGAGCGGGCGTGAGCAACCACACGAGCCGACTCCGCAACGCCTCCGAGCGCCCCCAGCAGAACGCGGCGGCCACCATGCCAAGGCCGAGTACGTTGAGAATGTCCGGCTTGAAGATCCCATGCCAGGAGGCGTAGGGATTCAGCAGGTACGACTGAAGTTTGAAGATGTGCGCGAGGAGAAGGATCTGCCAACCGCGTTTCTGCAGGGCCCATGCGGCATCACGCACGGACATGCCCTTCCGGATGTTGGCCTCAGCGGCGAGTGGGATCGCCACGCCGGCGAGAAACAGAAAGAGCGGCGCCGCCCAGCCCCCGAGGTACGCCAGGATCTTGAATGCGGTGCCGGAGCGCTCACTGTCGAGCGTCCATGCGTCCACCGCGTGCCACTCGACCATGCACAGAACGGCAATGCCGCGAAGCCAGTCGATGTAGGTGCGGCGGGTCATGTCGAAAAAGACACCCGACGTCTTTTCAGGCGGTGATGGTGTAACTCGTCGTGAAGTCGATGTCCTGTCGCAGCGAGTTGGACACCGAGCAATACTTTTCGTGTGACAGCTTGATCGCGCGATCCACCACTTCTTCCGGCACCGGTCCGGTCACATCAAACCGCACATGAATGCGCGTGTACCGTTTCGGCTGCGTCTCGGCGCGGTCGCCGTCAAAATGCACGGACAGCGCCTTCAGATCGTGGCGACCCTTCTGGATGATCATCGCCACATCCATCGCCATGCACCCCATCAGGCCATAGGCCAGCGCCTGCATCGGGGACGGGACGTTCGGGTCACCGCTGTCGAGTTGAATTGGTGGAAACCCTGCGGCATTCGAGAACTTGAAGTCGCCATGCCATTCAAGCGACAGAGGGGGGACGGCCATACAGAGATTCTAGCGTCTCGAAGTCCCGAAGTCCCGAAGTCCTTGGTTCACTGTTCACGTAAGGCCACGTTGGGGTCGACCAGAGCGGCGCGGCGGGCGGGCCACCACGCGGCTACGCTGGCGGCGACCAACATCAGCATCGGAGCCAACAGCGCGACTGTGATCGCGTCGTCGGACGTCCGAAGCATGGTTCGCGAGAGTGGATTGAGCAGCACTGGGCCGGCCAGGAGTGTTCCCAGCCCGATCCCCCACACGACGGGCTTCAGTCCGTCCGTCATGATGAGCCGCAGCACCTGCGCGCGCTCGGCGCCAAGCGCGATGCGCAGACCAATCTCCTTCGTTCGCCTGGCCACCAGGAACGACAACACGCCATACAGTCCGAGCAGGGCCAGCAGCGCCGCAAACCCGCCGAGAATGCCGGCCGTCCCGGCCACGATGCGCAGGAGCACCGTGAATCCGTCGGACACCGACTCGCCCGTGGAGACATTGGTAATCGTCAATTGCCTGTCGGCTTCAAGGACGGCAGTCCGCATCCCGCTAGCCACCACACCCGCATCGTCGGTGGTGCGCGCAATCAGGACCAGGCGACGGACTGGGTGTTGGCCCACAGGCAGGTATGCTGTGCCTTCCTGAATCGGCCCTCGCGTGCCGTCGCTCGCGTCTCCCACCACTCCAACGACTCGCGCCTGGACTGGCTGGGCTGGAGGTTCACCCACATACGCCTGACGCTTGAACGTGACGGACTGCCCGACCACCTGCGTGCGTCCAAATACCTGCTCTGCCGCCTTGGCACTGAGCACGATGACTGGCTCCCCCGAGGCGTTGTCACTCTCGGTCAAGTCGCGACCCTCGATCACCGGCAGGCCGATCGCGCCGAGGTAACCGGCCGATGCAAAGACGGCTCGCACTCCAAACCGCGTGGGTGGCTCAGTGACCTGCACGTTGCCCAGGCCTGATCCAACCGGCAGAGCACTTCCGAATGCCGCTGCCTCTACGCCGGACATCCGGGACACGCGATCCCGGGCCGCGGACATCGCCGCGAGTGCGCGCTCGGCGTCCATGCTCGACGCCGTGGGATCGGTCGTCACCAACGCCAGGTCATTGAGTGCAAACCCGGGATCGTGCATCGCGAACCGCACCGCGTTACCAGTGCTCACAGCTGTCACCGCCAGCAGGGCGACCGACACCGCCACCTGCGCCTGAATCAGGAGGCGACGACCACGCCACCGGGGCAACGCACCGCTCGCCGTATCGGCGCTGAGCACCGACCGTACGTCGCCACTTGTCGAGTGCCAGGCCGGCAGCACGCCGAAGGTCAACAACGCGAGGGCCGTCGCAGCCATCGCGAGTCCCAGCACCGGGCTGTTCAGCTCCGGCCGCACACTAATCACCATCGTCATCGCATCGCCCACGGTGAAGTCCGTCGAGAGCGCAACGATGAGTCCACGCGCGACAAGCACTCCGAGCGCGCCGCCGGCCACCGCCAACATCGCGCACTCAACCAGCTGCTCACGCAGCAGCCGCCAGCGCGAGGCGCCGAGCGCCATCCGCACGGCGAATTCATGCCGCCGACTTGCTCCACGCGCAAGCAACAGATTCGCAAGATTCGTACAGGCCACCATCAGCACCAGCGCGACTGAAATCAGGACGGTTCCAACCACCGGCCCGACGATGCGCGACATGCTTTCGTGCATCCGGACGTCAACGACGCGCCTCACGATCCATGGCCGCGACACTTCATACGGGGACCGATACCTCGGCTCGACGTCCTCGCCAATCGGCGCGGCCGCATCAAGCGCTTCACCGATTTGCCGTACTTCGGCCCCCGCCTGGTCAACGCTGACATCGTCGCGCAATCGCGCGACAGCGCTGACCCAACGTCGTTCGCGATTGGTCTCGTCGGCGTACGCGAGAAACCCTGTCCTCGCAAGAAGGTGACGCTGGCGCATCGGCACCCAAAGCGCGGGGCCTGCGAGATTCGGCATGTCCACACCACGCGCCTCAGGAGGCGCGATACCGATCACCGTGAACTGGTGTCCACCGATCTCGACCTGGGTGTTGACGATGGCGAGGTCGCCGCCAAACGCGCTGCGCCAGAAATCAGAGCTCAAGACCACCACTGGCGGAGCAGCCGGCGTATCGTCGGTCCGTTGTATCAACCGCCCGGCCAGAGGGCGGACTCGAAGCACGTCGAAGTAATCGCCATCCACGAGTTCTCCGTTGAATGGGCGGGATCCTTCGGGAAGGGTGATGGCGTGCGCGAGTCGGCTCCACGTCGCCAGATGCGTGAAACTCGTCTGGCGCGCCTTCAGATCATTGATGTCCGGCCACGAAAAACTCGTCATCGGCCCCGACCCGCCGCTCGAGTGGTAGACCTTGACCACCCGTTCCACGTCGTCGATCTCCGGTGCCTTCAAGGCGACGGCATGGACGACCGAATACACCGCGGTGGCTGCACCGATTCCCAGGGCGAGTGTGGCGACGGCGAATGCGGAAAAGACCGGAGTCTGTCGAAGGCGACGGAGGGCGTACTGAAGGTCGCGGCCGAGGTTTCGCATGGGATTGTCCTCTGAGGGAAGCAGGGCGACCATGACCCTGAATAGCGCGGCGGCACTTTGGAGACTGACGAGCAGCCTCCGCCACCCGCGCACCGCGCGCCATTCGTAGACGCAGTCAGCCCAGGTATCTGTGAGCCAGACCTTCATCTACTTGAAGGCTCCGAGCGGAAGATCGCCGTCCATGATTCGGGCGGCCACCAGTGCGCGCATACCGAGCGCGGTGGGTTCGTAGAGGCGGCGAGGCGGGCCTTCGCCAGGGCGTTCGTCGAGCATCGAGGTGACAAAGCCCTTCTGCTCCATGCGGCCAAGCGTCACATACACGCTGCCGCGTTTCAGGCGTCCGCCGGACGCGTGAACGAGGTCAAGGCCGTAGGTCGGCGCTTTCGCGACGAGGAGATCGAGGACAAGGGCTTCGAGGTCGGACATCATGGCAGTCTTACAATACGTCAGTATCGAACCAAAGTTCACGCAGGAACCGCTCGACCGCGGGCGCCGTATATTGCCTACAATGACGGCTATGTCCAGACCCGTGCCCCCTGTGGGCGAGTTCGAACACCTCCTGCTGCTCGCGGTATTGCAATGCCGCCAGGACGACGTCGAGGCGTACACAGTGCCGATTCGTCAATTACTGATCGAAAAGACCGGCCGCACCGTGGCGCGAGGCGCGGTGCATACATCCCTCGATCGCCTTGAAGCCAAGGGCCTGCTCGCCTCGACGATGGGCGAACCCCTGGCCATCCGCGGCGGCCGCGCACGCCGCTACTACGACGTCACGCCGCTCGGCCTCCAGGCCGTGCGGCAAGCACAGTCCGCCGTGCTGACCATGTCCGCCGGCCTGGCCCCAATCCTTTCTAAGGGTTCACGATCGTGAACCCGCCGCGCTTAGCCGAACGTCTGCTGATCCGCCGCCTGCAGGGCGACGTGTGGGGCGAGACGACGCTTGGCGACCTGCGCGAAGAATTTGCCGACATCGCGGAACGCGAAGGCCGCTCCGCCGCTACACGGTGGTACTGGCGCGAGACGTTCCGACTGCTCTTCCCCGCTCCGGCGCCTCGGCCAGACGGACCCCGCCCCCGAAAGGACTCCCTGATGCGCACCCTGTTCTCTGAAGCCCGTTTGGCCACGCGCGCGTTGTGGCGCCAGCCCACAGTGAGCCTCGCGATCATCGTCACGCTCGCCGTAGGTCTCGGCCTCAACGCCGCCACATTCGGGATGATGGACGCGCTGCTGCTCCGGCCATTCGCGATTCCCAGCATCGACCGGCTCGTCGTGCTCTCGGAACTCTCAGCCTCAGAGCCGTTTCCCCAGGAGTCGGTCGCGCCAGGCAACTATCTGGATCTGAAGCGACACCCCGCCGGCGCCATCACCAGGATGACGACGGTGAGCTGGTGGGATGTGAATCTGTCGGGCGGCGATCGACCCGAACGCCTGCAGGGCTCACAGGTCGGCGCGGACTTCTTCTCGATGCTCGGCCTGACACCAGGCGACGGTCGCTTCTTTCAGCCAGCGGATGAAGTGATTGGTGCGCCGCGCACCGTGGTGATCTCCGACGCACTCTGGCATCGCAACTTCGCTGCTGCCCCCGACGTCGTCGGCAAAACCGTCCAGTTGGATGGCGAGCCGTACACGATCGTGGGCCGCGCGCCGGCCACATTCGACTTCCCCAACGGCTCCGACCTCTGGACGCCCGTCATCTTCAGCGAGGAAGAACGCAACGGCCGCACGGCGAGATGGCTGACGGTGGTCGGCGAACTCGGACCCGGCGCCACGATTGAACAGGCGCAAGCCGAGATGACGGCAGCGTATGCGCGCTTGAAGGAGGCCCACGAGGGCAACCGCGAGTATTCCCTCGTGGTCCAAGACTTTGAAGCCGCGATGGTGGACTACGGCTTGCCGCGGGTCATCGGCATCTGGCAGGCCTCTGCCCTTCTCCTCCTGCTGATCGCCGGCACCAACGTCGCCAATCTGTTCCTCGCTCGCGGCGCCGAGCGGCAACGCGAGATCGCGGTGCGTCTGGCGATCGGCGCCAGCCGCTGGCGTCTCATCCGGCAACTCCTCATCGAAAGTCTCGTCCTCTCCATCGTCGCTGTCCCCGCTGCACTGGCCGTGGCGTGGGGATCGATTGCGGCCATCAAGACGCTGATGCCCGCAGAACTGATGCGATTCCTGCCGGGCTGGATGGTGATGGGCGTCAACTCGCGAGTGGCCCTCGCCACCGCTGCCATCGCGCTGCTGTCCGCGATTCTGTTTGGCCTGCTCCCTGCGCTGCGCGTGTCCCGACCGTCCCTGACGTCTTCACTCAAGGAGGGTGGCCGCTCGAGCACGAGCGCCCTGGGCCGCAGTCGTTTGCGACGCGGTCTGGTTGTCGCCGAGATTGCGCTGGCGCTTCCGATTCTGCTGTGCGCGGGGCTCGCCGCCCTCGGCGGACACCGGATGGCGTCAGGCCCTCAGGGCTACGATCCCGAAGGACTCGTCCGCATGCAGATGAGCCTGCCGACCGCCACCTATGCCGACGCGGAAGCGCGGCGGACGTTTACAACTCGCCTTCTCGCTGAAGCTACGGCTATTCCTGGCATTCGGGAACTCACCACCACGTCGGTCGCGCCTGCCACGGCGGGCAATCAACGCCGCCAACTGGTCGTGGATGGACGCGCACCGGATCCTCAGGGTCCGCGCTGGATCAACTACCGAGCCGTCTCACCAAACTTCCACGACGTGCTCAGAATTCCCATCACGGGTGGTCGGGGATTCACGGCCGCCGATCGTGACGGCACCGAACGTGTAGCGATCGTCAGCCAATCACTGGCGCAGTTGTATTGGCCCGATGTCTCGCCGCTGGGCAAACGCGTGAAGCTCTCGCCGACAGCGACCGACTGGTTCACGGTCGTCGGCACCTCCGGCAACGTGCTCGACGACTGGTTCAACTCACGGAACGCACCGACGATCTACGTGCCGGTGCACCAGATGCCCAGCAGCGAGATTCACATCCTCGCCCGTGGATCCACAGACGCGGCCACGCAGCTTACGGGCCTTCGGGCGGCTGTGCAGCGGGTCGATCGTGCGCTGCCTGTGTATCGCGTCGAAACGATGCAGGCGGCCATCCGCACACGCACCACCGGACTCCGTTTCATCGGACAGTTCATGGCGGCCTTCGGACTGATTGCCCTCTTCCTCGCCAGCGCCGGCATCTACAGCGTCATGGCCCACTACGTCGCCCAGCGTCGCCACGAAATCGGCGTGCGCATGGCGCTCGGCGCCACCGCACGGAGCGTGCTTCGTCTGACGCTTGGCCAGGGGCTGCGCCTGGCCGGCATTGGCATCGTCATCGGCGTGGCGATTGGCGTCGCGCTTGCACGCGTAATGGAGAGCGCCCTGTTCGGCGTGGTCTCGATGGATGTGTCGTTGTTTGTGGCCGGACCCGTGGTGCTCGCCCTGGTCGCGCTGGTGGCCACCCTGGTGCCCGCTCGAGCGGCGCTGCGGGTTGATCCGGCGAGTGTGCTGAGAGAGTAGCCCTACGTGCAACGGCGGCGAGGAGCGAGGGTCACGACGCAGGTCAGCGTGCGTTCTTCGCTCCCCACGCGAACGCGCACACTGAGGGGCGCGTCTGGCGTTGCGCCCGGCGTGACTGACTGCACACGACCGTCGAGCACAGCCACGGTGGCCAGATCGGCATCGAGCACCACGGTGGCGATGCGGTCATCCGGATGCCGTGTTTCCACAACAAACGAGCTCCCAACCGGCTTGAAGACCTCAAGCACCCCCAGACCGGGTTCTTCAACCCACGCGTAGTGCCACAGTCGCCCGCCGGATCGCCAACCCACGATGATCGCGCCGTTGGGGTCCTCGGCGAACCGGGCAGAGACGCCGACCCCGTCACGATCGCTGATGTGCAACGCGTAGGTCGTGATGCGCTTCGGCAACTCCTCCGGAGGCATGCCCTCGGTGTTCGTGCCGACGGCCTTGACCATGTCCTGAAGATGCAGCGGCCGGTGATAGTTCTGGTGGGCCTCCAGGGCCATCGTCGACAGGATCGCCATGACGACGAGCGATGCACAGGCGGCGGGTCGCATGCAGATGACTATATTCCCAGAGCCGTATAATCCCTGAATGCGAGTCCTGCTGCTCTGTACCCTCCTTGGTGTGGCAACGGTCACCGCTCAACAACCAGACCCCATGACTGAACGCGCCAGACGCCTGCTCCGCGACACCCCGGTGTTTGACGGCCACAACGACTACCCGTGGCAGATCCGGGAGCTCGCCAAAGGCGACCTCACACAGTTTCCCCTGACGACTGCGCAGCCGAAGCTGCACACCGACTTTGCCCGGCTCGCACGCGGCGGTGTCGGCGCCCAGTTCTGGTCGGTGTACGTGCCCTCAACGATGCAGGGACAGACCGCGGTGACGGCGACACTTGAACAGATCGATGTCGTGCATCGCATGATCGCCGCCTGGCCGACGCGGCTCGAGCTCGCGTTGTCGGCCGCCGACGTCGAGCGGATTCAGAAAGCCGGCAAAATTGCGTCGCTGATCGGCATGGAAGGCGGCCACTCGATCGATTCGTCACTGGGCACACTTCGCATGATGTACCGCCTCGGCGCCAGGTACATGACGCTGACGCACAATCACAACACGCCGTGGGCCGACTCGGCCGCGGAACCACCCGCGCACGGAGGCCTGACGGCGTTCGGTGAAGAGGTGATTCGCGAGATGAACCGCCTTGGCATGCTGGTGGACCTCAGCCACGTGTCACCAGACACGATGGCCGACGCCTTGCGCGTCTCCACCGCGCCGGTGATCTTCTCGCACTCCAATGCGAAGGCCGTCACCAACGTGCCACGCAATGTGCCCGACGAGATCCTGACGCAGGTCAAGGCCAACGGCGGCGTCGTGATGGTCACGTTTGTGCCCGGCTTCCTCTCACAGGAGGTCGCCGCGTTCAACGCCATCCCCGCCGACCAGCGCGCCGGCAAGGACGCACCACGCGCCACCCTGATCGACGTCGCCGACCACATCGATCACATCCGCAAGGTCGCGGGCATCGATCACATCGGCATCGGGGGCGACTTCGATGGCATCACACAGGTTGTGCTGGGTCTCGAAGACGTCTCAACCTATCCCGAGCTGATCGTCGAATTGCTGCGGCGCGGCTACACGGATGACGATGTCCGCAAGATCACGGGGAGAAATATCCTCCGCGCCCTGAAGGGCGCGGAGGCTGTGGCACGCAAATAGGCGTTAGAAGAACTTCACGGCGTACGTGAGCTTCACGCCGCGCCCCATCTCGGCGGCGAGGTCCTTGATGAAGGACGTGTGCAGCCGGTAGGTTTCGTTCGTGAGGTTGTAGGCCTTGAAGGCCACGACGTGTGTGGCGTGGCCGCGGGCGAGAAGGTACGACGCGCCGAGGTTGATCACCGTCGAACCCGGCGTCGCTGTTTCCGATCCGAACACGTTGTTCTGTCTCGCGGTGAAGACAAACTCCGGACCGAACTTCACACCACCGATCGGCACGTCCAATTCGAGCCGCGCCGTGAACGCCGGAATGCGCGGCAGGAACTGGTTGCTGTCCGTCAGCTTCGCGCGCACGTAGCTCGCACCGCCGTGCAGATGCAGACGCGGGTGCAGGTCGAGACTGCCTGACGCGTCCACGCCCATGAAGCGCGCATCCGCCTGTTCGAAGGTGGCCTCACGCAGCCCGTCGATTTCCTCATCGTGCACATCGAGGAACACGAAGTTACGGATGTTGTACGCAAACAGGTTCAGTTCGCCCTGTGCCTTCTGGTGCCGGCTGCGGAAGCTCACGTCGATTCCGAGCGTGCGTTCGACGTCAAGATCCGGGTTGCCGATCTCAAACGCCAGGTTGCCGACGTGCGGACCAAAGTTGTAGAGCTCCTCAAGCGCCGGCGCGCGCGAGGCACCACTCAGGTTCACCACAAACGCACCGGTGCCGCCAAGGTTGCGATGGACGCCGACGGATCCTGACAGCGAGGTAAACGCCCGATCGCGGACTGGTGGCGCGTCAGCCTCCGGACGTGCGCTGACGTCGTAGGACGTGCGTTCGCCACGCGCCCCGAACTGCAGGCGAAAGCGGCCAAAGTCCATCTCCTCGTACACAAACCCCGCGAGCACGTTCTGGATCGTCGCCGGCGCCAGCGCCTCGCCGCCCTTCGCTTCAAAGTCGCGACGGAACCACTCGGCGCCCATCCGTCCGGTCAAGCGACCGCGACGCTTCTGTTCGAGTTCGGCCCGGAGCGTCGCCGTGTTGTTGCTGAACTCGGTGCCGATCGACTCGATGCCGTCTTCAATCTCGATTTCATCGTGACCGTAGTTCGTGTACGCAAACGTCAGCTTCGCCGTATCGAACACGCTGCTGGACAGATTGCGCGCACCGACGTCGAACCGGACGTCGCGACGCAACGCCGCGATGTCGACTTCGTCATCGGCGTGCCCATGGAAGAGTCCGGCGAACGGAATGCCGAAACGACTGTCCTCCACGGTCACGCCCGCGCTGAAAAAGGCCTTGGCGCCGACGTAGCCGAACCCCACGCGGCCGCTCTGCAACCGGCTCGCCGAGTTCTCGATGGTTTCGTTTGGCGTCTTGTAGTCACCGCTGCGACGCGATCCGCCGCCGGCCCAGATCGTCCAGCCTCCCTTGCCGTACTGAATGCTGCCGTTCGCGCCAAGTGCGGCGTCGGCACTGCTCGCGTCAAACGTCAATCCACCCAGGGAACCGACAAATGGGGACACTCGGAACGCATCCTGCGGACTGACCGCATTCACCACGCCGCCAATCGCGTTTGATCCAAACAACAGCGTCGCGGGCCCCTTTACCACCTCAAGCCGGTCGAGACCAGCCGCATCGATGGAGATGCCGTGGTCACCCGACTGGCTCGACAGATCGCCGGTGCGAATGCCGTCCTGCATGATGAGCACGCGGTCGCCGTCAAACCCACGGATGATCGGACGCCCGCTGCCTGGACCGAACGACCGCTTCGACACACCGGGTGCTGTCGCGAGCGCATCAGACAATGACGACCCGATGTTCTTCGCCAGTTCGACACTGTCGAGACTGGTGATGGCGTTGAACGATTCGAACGTGGTGGCCGTGCCGGACGCACTGGCCGTGACGGTCACGTTTTCGTGGACTGTTTCGATCGCCAGTGAGAACTCGACCGAGACGGTCTGACCTGCCGCAACCGTCACCGTCTTCCGCGCCGCAGAAAAATGCTCACGCTGAGCGATGACTTCGAATGTACCGACGGGCACATTCGGAATCTCAAACGTCCCCGCATCCGAGGTCGTCGTCGTCCGACGCGCTCCGATGATGATGACGGTGGCGCCGTGGACGGGCTGACCCGACGCCTCAAAAATCACTTTGCCGGTGACCGTGCCACCAGCGACCTGGGCAAACGCGGTCGAGGCCCACGCCACGACCAACAATGCGGCTGTTGCCGCCACTCGAATACACGTACGCATGAGAACTCCTCAAAAGACACTCTGAATGGAGCCCACGGGCTTCAGCCCGTGGGACAGACACAAGGGCTGAAGCCCTTGTGCTCCGAATTACGCTCCGGTGCCAGACGGCACCGAAAAGACGAGATCAGAGGTTTGCGGGAGGCGCGCGCGCGGAGAGGACACGCAGACTGGCTGCGCGGGTGCTGGGATCGAGGACGGCCGGCGGCACCACGGGCCGGACGTCGCGGAACAACGTGACCTGCGCCGGCCGGGCGGCCGTACGCATCGTGCGCAACCAGTGACAGACCTCACAGTGCGCGTCATCGCCGGGCTGACCGGTGCCAACCACCGGTCCGGATCCGTGGTCGGCACCATACGCGACGGCCCAATGCGGGTCGTCGTTGAACTGGTGGGTCTCTCCGATCCACGGCAAGCCCAGCACGCCCAGAAGGGCGGCCAGCACGACAGTCGCAATCGCGCGTTGGGCTCGCATCCCCCTATTCTAGCTGGGCGGCTGGGTGCGTGGGTAGGTGGGCGCTTTACTGCGAGTCGCCCGACGGCCCGTAGATGTCCGGCACCTTCGACCCCATGGCCCGCAGGTACGCGGACAACTGGCCGCGATGATGAATGCTGTGGTTGTTGGTCATCGCGAAATACGACACCGCAGGCATCTGCATCATGCCGAAGAAATCGACGATCCGCGTGAGATCGTCCGGCGAGGCGACAGCGGCACGATCGAGGGCCGCTCCAAAATTCTTCTCATAAAACGCCACCAGCTCAGGCACAGTGGTGATGGTTGCCTCTGCGGCCGCGGCGGCGGCGGGGTCAAACACGAACTTTCCGTCGAGCGCACTGTTCAAGAACCACGGATCGGCCGTCGCGATGTGGGTCGCGATCTGCCATGCGGTTCGCGACTTGCCGTCGGGCCGATAGTCGCCCTTTTCGCGGTTCACTGCCGCCAACACCTTGCAGGTTGTGGCCATCTCCTGCCGCATCCCACCCAACATCTGCTCCGCCAAAAACTTCGCCTGGTCACCAGTCATCGTCGATTCCTCCCAAGCCCGGCATAGTACCTCACGACAGGCTGTTACACTCCGCGCGGGAGTCTCTCAATGTTGCGACACGCGTGGGCTTCGCTCCGATCCAGGCCGGGGCTGACGGCCCTGGTCACGCTTTCACTGGCGATCGGCCTCGGCGCCAACGCCCTGCTCTTTGCGGTGGTGGACGGCGCCGTGCTGCGGCCGTTCCCCTTTCCGGAACCGGACCGGCTGGTTGGGATTGGCGCCGCGTATCCGACGATCAACCGGCCGCTCAGTTTCTTCGAATCACTCTCAGGTCCTGAGTACGTCGATATCGCGACCACACCGTCGCTGACCGGGGTGACCGCCTTTGACCTCGGCAACGAGCCGGTGATCATCGGCGACACGCCCGAACGGGTGTTCACGGCGTTTGTCTGGACAGACCCACTCACAACCCTGGCGCTGCCCCCTGCGCTGGGTCGCAGTTTTTCCAGCGAGGAGTTACGCACGGCCGCGCCCGTCGCGGTGGTGAGCCACACGTTCTGGCGCACACAACTCGGGGGCGACCCGCAGCAGGTCGGCCGTCCCCTTACAGTCGCCGGCCGCCCGCACGTGGTCATTGGTGTGATGCCGGAACGCACACGGCTCTGGAACACGGACCTCTGGGTGCCGATGTCCGAGTCTGCGAGCGGGATTCCCCGCAACCGTCGGCAGTTCAATGTGCTCGCGCGCCTCGCACCCGGGGTCACGCTTGAGGCCGCCAATCAGGATCTCGCACGATTGGCCGGCGCGCTCTCGTCGGCCCATCTCGCCAGTGTCCCCGAATACAAAGGCCTGGTGCTTGAAGCCCGACCATGGACCGCCATTCAAGTCTGGGGCTTCACCGGCGTGACGCAGATCGTATTCGCCGCCGTGGCCTTGTTGCTGCTGCTCGTCGCGGCGAACCTCGCCAGTCT